>JAKUTI010000054.1 GCA_022448765.1 Pseudomonadales bacterium | reverse complement strand
CCACCGGCAAGAGGCGGTCGTCGTGATTGCAGAACGCCTGCATGGCCCGGTTGTGTGCTCGTGCCGCGCCGTATTGAAGCTCACCCTCCGTTTTGATTCTCGTCGACAGTGGCAGTGATGCCGATAACGTCGAAAAAACCAGTTGTTTTTGAAACCCAAGCATGTCCAACGCAGTGCCTCGATCAGCTCCATCAAAGGCCCCCAGCGCTTGGATTTCTTTAGGTCCTCGAATTATGTCATCGCCGAGGGCAACGAGTTCTTCCTTGTACCTTTGGGAATGCCCATTTTGATGCATCAGTTCGAGTGCCTCTTCCTCAGACACCGCGGAGGCTGCATAACTAATCGCCGGAAGTCGTTTGCGGATCCCAGGATCAGCGAACTCCGTAAGGAAGTTCGGCAATTCCATGATGTGACTATCGGCATCGTAATATTCACGGCCTGTGGCGTAGGTCATTGTTTCTTGAGATTGCAAAGACCGCGTTACTATAGCCTGACGAGCCCATAGGAGAACTCATCGATGGAGGCAAAACTCTACGCTGGAACCGTAGGCTGGGGCGTGTGGGGCAGTGATGACTTAGGCGAGACGTGGGATTTCGCTTTTAAGGGCATTTATGCAGAAAACCGAATTTGGGCACTTTGTAGCCACGATCTCGATCCCGGCGTCGTTTTAGCTGGTTCAGATCGAGGCCTATTACGGCAAACCGCAGACGGCGAGGCCCAACACGTTCCTTCACCCGCCGACGAAAAGGGACGGTGCGTTTGGTCCGTCACGCAAGCTCCCGATGATCCAAACGTCATCCTGTTGGGTACCAACCCTGGCGCATTGTTTCGATCTGATGACGGAGGCAACAACTGGCGCGAACTCTCCGTTGATCTCGTAGACAGCTGCCCGTTCATTGGCAAACCCCGCGTGACGCGCATTCGGTTCGATCCGCTCGAAAAAGATGCAATTTGGGTCAGCGTCGAAATCGACGCGGTTCACCGTAGCCGTGACGGTGGTGATACCTGGGAGAAGCTCGATAACGGATTTAAATTTCCCGACATACACGACCTTGCTGTGATCGACAATGACGGCACACGCAAGCTATTGGCGGCGACCGCGGTGGGTCTCTACCGGAGCTTGGATGACGGTGCGAGCTGGGAGTGGAACAAGCTCGATTCACCCTGGCAGTACACCCGGGGCATCAAGCCGCGCGCCGATCTCAACGGCACCGTATTCCTATGCAACGGCGACGGTCCTCCGGGGTCTCAAGGCCGGCTGTTACGAAGCCGCGACTGGGGAGAATCATGGGAAGACGCGAATTTGCCGGGTCCAACCAACAGCACGCCTTGGATGGTGTCGACCCATCCGGCCGATCCCAGCCTTCTTTTTACCTGCACGAATCTCGGGCAAATGTACCGCAGCGTCGACGGCGGTGAAGTCTGGCAGCGTCTACCCCGTGAATTCGGGGAAATACGCACGCTCTTATGGCACCCCGCGGTCTGACTCACGAATCAATTCGGGAAGCACAAGCCGCGACACGCCTAAAGCGAAGAAAAATCGGGCGGTCTCTTTTCTCGAAAGGCAGTCACTGCTTCTAGATTGGCGGGTCCGCCTCTGAGTCCTGCAAGTTCAGCATTCTCTGCATCAATCACCGCTTTAAGACGCTCAATGTCAGGCCCGTTGATTAACCGCTTCGCCGCGGCAAGAGGAGCGGGAGGAAGCGCTGCAAGTTTCGCCGCGCGATCACGAACCTCGTCCGCAAACACATCGTCCGGAAATACGCCAAGCACAAGCCCCATGTCTTGACATTGCTCAGCGCTCATCCACTCCGAGCTCATCAACATCCATGCCGCTTTTTGCCGGCCCATCAATGCCGGAAACGTCAACGTGCTGCCGGCTTCCGCGACCAGGCCGAGCTCGGAAAATGGACATCGTAGCCGCGCGCTCGCGGCCATGAACGCAAAATCCGCAAGCCCACAGATCGTCGCACCGATCCCAACCCCAAGACCATTTACCGCGACGACAAAAGGTTTGGGGAACTCAGCGATGATGTGGGCCATCCCGCCAAACCCGTGCACGACTTTCGCGGTGCGACCGGCTTCAGAAAGGTCTGCGCCTGCACTGAACGCCCGCCCCGCTCCCGTGAGCAAAAGCACCCTGACGTCGTCGTCATCGCGCGCCGCGAGAAAAGCCTCCGCAACTTCGTCAAACTGCGGATTGTTAAAAGCGTTGAGAGCCTCCGGCCGATTCAATGTGAGCGTGCGCACGTGATTCTGATCATTAATTTCAAGCATGGTCTTTCTCCTTCAAAAGCAGCACCGTTCATTCCTCCAAAAGACAGCCCAAGGATTCAGGCCCTATCTCCCCATATCGACACTGTCGTCGTCATAGCGGCAAATCACCCACCGCATGATTTACCGAGCCCGTTTCGTTGTAGGAACGGATCACCATATCGGCAATACGCATCAGATGAACTTCGTCCGAACCGTCTGCGATACGCGCCCATCGAGCATTGATAAGCATATCCGCTAGCGGGGAATCGTTGGAATACCCCAGAGCTCCATGGACCTGCAGGGCTCGATCCACCGTCTTCCACAAGGTATTGGCGACATGGTGCTTCGCCATCGATACCTCGGCCCGAAAATCCATCTCGTTTTCGATTTTGTAGGCGGCATGCAGCACCATCAGTTTCGACGAATAAAGTTCTAGCGCGCTCTCGGCCATCATCCACTGAATGCCTTGCTTCTCTGCAAGAACGGATCCGTGCGCGTAACGCTTCTGTGCACGATCGACGAGCATTTCCAGGGCTTGCTCAATCTGCCCGATCCAACGCATGCAATGGGCAAGTCGAGCTGGCCCAAGCCGGACTTGGCCCAGCTTATGACCACCGCCTTGCTCACCCAACATATTTTCCTGCGGGACACGGACGTCGTTGTAGCGCAATTCAGGATGGCCACCGCCACCGCCCATGGTCTGGACGTCGCGGACGATCTCAAACCCTGGTGTATTGGTTGGCACAATGAACGCGCTGTTTCTCGCCTGGGCAATCTCAGCGTCTGGATCCGTTTTCGCAATGACGATGGCGAAATCAGCCCCATGAGCGCCGGAGGTAAACCATTTGTGTCCGTTAATAACCCATTCATCGCCGTCCTTTACCGCGGATGTCTGGATTTGCGTGGGGTCAGACCCCGCCACCTCTGGCTCCGTCATCGAAAAACACGAACGAGCGGTACCCTCACACAGCGGACGTAGCCACTTTTCTTTCTGCTCCGCGGTACCAAAGTGCAGCATGGTATGCATGTTGCCTTCATCGGGCGCTTGGCAATTTATAAGATACGGTCCGTACGGCGTTTTGACCGCTTCAGCTGACATCGCAGCCACGGCGGTGATGCCCAATCCCATGCCGTCCCATTCTTCAGGCATGTGTGGATTCCAAAGTCCTTGTTCCCGTGCCGTCTCTCGTAGGCTTTTTATCGCGTTCCGCCAATCATCACCGGATGCCTTGGCGTCACGCAGTTCCGCCATCTTGGGTTGGACCGTTTCCTGCATGAATTTTTTAACCAGCAACCGCGCATCTTCGACCTCTTCTGGAAACGTGAAGTCAATCGCCATGACTCTTCCCCCTTTGGTGACCAATTAAGCATAACGGTACGGCCAACCGATGCTAAACCATTGTTGTCCTTCAGTTATGGTTAGAATCCAGCCGTCAGGAGGGAGAACACTATGTCTGAGAATCCTTTGCAGTTGGACAAGCAAGATCACGTGGCAATCGTGACTTTGGATCGTCCCGAAAAGTTAAACGCGTTATCGAGCGCCCTGCAGACCGCTCTGCACGAAGCCGTTGCCGAAATTCGTGACGACGACCAGGTTCGAGTCGCCATTATTACCGGCGCCGGACGAGGCTTCTGCTCTGGAGCGGATCTGACGGGACGAGGCGAACAGAAAACACCCACGCAAAATGACCATCTCGATGATCTCGGTTGGGTCGGGCGCCAAGCGAAAACAGTGTATGGCCTCAATAAACCCGTCATCGGAGCGATCAACGGCGTTGCTGCCGGAGCAGGCATGAGTTTGGCGTTGGCGTGTGATATGCGCGTCGGATCGGAGAAAAGCCGCTTCAAAACCGTCTTTATCGAACGAAATCTCTCCCCAGATTCGGGAATGAGCTTCTTTCTTCCGCGTATCGTCGGGTATTCGCGAGCCGCCGATCTAATTTACACGAGCCGCGCCGTTGACGGCGAAGAAGCCTACCGCATCGGTCTCCTCGATCGTCTCGTCGACCCCAACGAGCTGATGGATAGGGCTCTCGAAGCTGCTAACCAGATGACTCAGTGGCCTCCCTTGGCTTTGCGGATGTCCAAGCGCGTCTTGCAACACAACGTTGAGCACGAACTCGACGACGCCGTGCGCTTCGAGTTGACTAGCCTAGCGTACGGGAATCGAGCAACAAACGACCGGCAGGAGTCGATCGCAGCGTTCCGAGAAAAGCGCAACCCGGTGTATACGGGTACCTAAGGATCATCCATTGGCAAATAGTTTGACGCGCTCTAGCTTTGTTGACGCCCACGAGTATCACGCGATTTACGGAGGACCGAATGAATCCAGAACCAGCCGATCGGCCCCGCCGTGACGCTCGCTAGTCCAATGGCCAGAAACACACCAACGTATCCGAACCACTCACGCGCGAGTACAGCAATCACGAGATAAAAAAGCGTCTGGCCCACCGACAGAACCAACGCCGGTGCAGGCTTCGACAACGCGTTAAAGGTCGTTACCGCGAGATTGGCCATGCCCATGAATCCAAGGGCGACCGGGACAATGTATAGATACATCGTCGCCGTCTCTCGAAGCGCAAGGTCTTCGTTGACTAATGCAACAACGTAATCGGCACCGAACCACATAATCACGGCAGCACTACAACTGATGACGAAGCTGTACCGAACACAAAGATTTAGCGTCTCGACCACGCGCTCATGGTTTTTTGCGCCCCAGTTTTGTCCCACGAGCGGCGCCGCACTCGATGTCACGCCAATAATCGTCATAAAAATGACCGATTCGATCCGGGAAGCAACCCCAAAACCCGCGACGATTCCCACCCCAAAAGCTGCTAGCAGATAGGTTGTCACCGCCGTGGACACCGGTTGAACGAGATTGGCTAGACTCGCCGGGACCCCCACGTGCAGGATTTCGCGACATGATGCGACCCATGTCGAAAGATCGAGACGTATGGCGCGTTCACGGACAAAAAACCAATACCCGCTCAGAATAAATGAAAACGTCCTCGCAATAACAAACGCCCATCCAGCGCCTTCTATCCCCATGGCCGGTAGACCGATCCAGCCGAATATTAGGAATGGCCCCAAGGCCATCTGCAACAAGGCACCGAGCGTCATGACCCAACCGGGGAAAGATGCATCGCCGAACGCCCGCATGATTAGCATCCCGCTGGTTGCCAATCCGAACGCTGGGAAGCCGATACACCAAATCCTGACGTACGAAACGACTTCGTCAAGAACAGCACCTTCAGCTCCAATGACGCTAAAGACCGCGGCCGCATTTCCATAGAGCACGCTCGAACACGCCAGGGTAAACAGCAGGACGAGCGAAAGGCCGTGCGTCGCAAATTGTATCGCGCGGGTTCGATCGTGAGCTCCCATTGCCCGCGCCAGGACTGCGCTCGCTCCTGTTCCAATCCCCCGCGTCAACGCGGACAGACCCAACATGACAGGAAAAACGAAGGTGATCGCGGCGAGTGCCTCTTTGCTCACGAGACCCAAGAAAATAGCCTCGACGAGCATGGTGACCGTCATTGCAAGAAAACCCATCGTCATGAAACCCGACAGGCGCAACAAATGGCCGGAAAGAGGTCCGTCAATAAATCGAGGGCCGCTCGAAGGACTGGGTCCCGGTGTTTCCGTCATCGACCCAAGTTAACACGAGGCTCGAATCAGACCCCTAAAGTACTAGCGTAGGTCGTCCTTAGACTCAGCGAAGAGCCCAGGGCGGGGTAGCAACGGTTTACCGGATCCGCGATCTGCGCTATACAACTACGAGTCGTGGGGTAAGGGATTAAGTACGTATGAATCTACTCAATTCAAAGGGTGTTTCGTTGCTCGCATTGATCACGTTAGCGTCTACCGGTGCGTCGGGTTCGGAAGGCGATGTCGACTATCGGCACTACGCAATGGAGGCGGTCGGCGCGCACATGCAAGCCATCGTCAAGATTTTGCGTCAGGAAGTACCGCACAGCGAGCATTTATCTCTTCACGCAAACGCCATCGCCGACATGGCCCGCATCGCACCGGTTCTGTTTCCGGAGGGATCACAAGGGAGAGAAGCGTTACCCGCGATCTGGGAACAGCCCAAGGATTTCGCTGAACGACTGGACGAATTTCATTCAGCCGCCGAGGCATTCAAGAACGCCGCCGCGAGCGGCGATCCAGCAATGATCGGTAGCGCCATTGGTGCCTTGGGACAATCTTGCAAAGACTGTCACGACTCCTATCGCGAGGAATAGCTACCCCGCGACCGCCAGGATCGATACGACCATAACTGCGGCAGCCGCAGTTAAAACAGCGCGCCGAAAGTGATCCCGAGCACGAACCGCCTCCACCCTCTTTCGGCCTGTCACCATGGATAACCACACCGGATCTCTAAACCACAGCCCGTAGATTAATTGGGCGGTTAGGTGGATCACGACAAATAACGAGATCATCCAATGAACCCGATGATGAAGCCACGTCGCGTTCCCCGCGAACGCATCGGTCACGTAGCGTCTTAACGGGCCCTCATTAAATATGTCGTCTGTCGTAAATAATCCCGCGCTCGCTTGTAGCAACACCAAAAAAAACAGTGCGACCGCTAATGCGATACCCGGTGGCGTATGAACCCGAGGATCAAGCCGTCGAAGGAAATGGTCTCGTATGGCAGCGACCGAAACCCGATAGTGCGTTAAGCGCGCGTAGCGTCCTCCCCAAATACCCCACCCCAGGCGAAATACCACCAACCCGATAATCAAGAGGCCTGAACGCTGATGCCATTGCATCCAACCGATATCGCCCGATAGGCCGGTCAGCAGACACGTCGCCACGGCAAGCGCAAAAAGCCAGTGCCAGATTCGTAACGGTAGATCCCAAACCCTAGAGCGCATTGAACTCAATCTGCACCTTCGCTACGGCTGCGATGTTGCTCACTCTTCAACATCTTGAAAGAACTCGCAAAAAAGCTGATACCTATCACCCGGTATCGCTCAAGCCGCGAACAAGTCCGGCGTCATCGAGCTCAGTCCACAACGCCGATGGAATGTCGACGCTCATCAATCGTAAGTTGGTCTGGACTTCCTCCTCCGACCACATCCCAGGAATCACCGCTGCAACGGCGGGATGGCGCAGCGGATACTGCAGAGCAGCAGCTCGCATATCAACGCTGTGACCCGAACAAACCTCCCGAATCTTCTGCGCTTTCTCCCATAGATGGTCGGGCGCGGGTTTGTAGTCATAGGTCGCTCGACGCCGCTCGGCATTGGCCAAAAGACCGGAGTTATACGGCCCACCAATGATCACTGAGACCTCGTCGGCGATACACCGGGGCAGCATTTCATCTAGCGGTGTTTGCTCAAGTAGCGTAAACCGTCCCGCCAATAGAAAGCAGTCGACATCCATCGTATCCAACACGCGGACGCATACTTCCCATTCGTTCACCCCGAGCCCTATGGCTCGAATCACCCCCTGCTCCCGCAAGTCCCGCAGGGCCGGTAGAGCCCCATTAACTGCAACGTCAAAAATGCCCGGCTGTTCATCGCCGTGTGTCCAGACATCAATGTCGTGGCAGAGAAGCACATCGATGCGGTCCAGACCAAGCCGCTCCAAGCTGGCTTCAATCGACTGCCTAACGGCGTCATACGAGTAGTCATAACGAATACCAAACGGTTCATTGTCACGCATGCCCGCGTATCGTTGTCCCTCGTCCTCGGAAACGAGCAATCGCCCGACTTTAGTCGACAGGACAAATTCGTCTCTAGGCAACGCAGCCAGTGTCCGACCCAACCGTTTTTCGGATAGGCCATGACCGTATAAAGGAGCGGTATCAAAATATCGAATGCCCGCAGCAAACGCGGAATCAACAACGTCATCCGCTTCGGTCTCCGACACGCGATCGCCCACGCCGCCCAACGTGGCTCCGCCAAAACCAAGCGTCGTTACGGCAACTCCCGACGTCCCGAGTGTCCTCGTTTTTATACCCATAGCGTGGCCCCCATTTTTCATTAGCGTGTGATAGACGACCTACAAAAACATTAGTCCCCAAGAATACCCCGGTATCGCTTCCGTAGAACGGCGCAAAAAGTCCCAATATGCATTGAGAGCCATCTGGTGCTCACGCCAAACCGGGTTCTTTTGCTCAAAACCATGGCTTCTCACCGGTTATCGATCGAATTGCTCAACGCCCCCTGGGCTTATTGCACGGTTGTATCGCACCGATATTGAGTTCATGGTCAATCCACGGACTGCCCCTACATTAACGCCAATCCGCACGGCGTGATGGACGGCGTGAGCGCTCAGACAGGAGAATCCAAATCAATGAACGACTACGAACAATACGACGCTGTGGCGCTGGCCGAGCTCGTGAAAAAGGGCGAAACAACGCCTAACGAATTGATCAATGCCGCGATCGATCGTGCCGAATCCATCAACCCCACAATCAACGCAATCGTTACACCCATTTATGACGTGGCCAGGGAAAATGTCGACCATCTTCCCCAAGGGCCTCTCCAGGGGATCCCTTTTTTGATTAAAGACCTGAACCATGTCGCCGGTGTTCCCACCAGCATGGGTAGTCGGCTTTTTCAGGATTATGTGCCGGAGCACGACGGACACGTCGTTACGCGTTTTAAGAACGCTGGTTTGAACATCATGGGAAAAACAAACACACCAGAAGTTGGGCTCGCGGCAACCACAGAGTCCGTGGCTTTGGGTGTGTGTCGAAATCCATGGAATATCGACCACACACCGGGGGGCTCCAGCGGGGGTGCTGCAGCTTCTGTCGCCGCCGGTATCGTACCGGTAGCCCACGCGACCGACGGCGGCGGTTCCATTCGGATTCCCGCCTCTTGCTGCGGCCTCGTGGGGCTAAAACCAAGTCGAGGGCGGACGCCGCTGGGTCCCGACGTTGGCGAAGGATGGGGTGGTATGTCGACCGGCCACGTGGTCTCACGAACCGTTCGTGATAGCGCTGCGCTGCTCGACGTGATCGCTGGCCCTATGCCAGGGGACCCTTACCAGGGCCCCAGTGATGCCAGTTCGTTCTTATCTCGCGCAAACGATCACCTCGGGCCGCTCCGCGTTGCCGTTGATTGTCGTGCATTTACAGGACAACCCACCCACCCAGAGTGCCTCGGTGCTGTTCAACGGGTTGCATCCATGCTTACCCAGATGGGTCATGCAGTCGACGAACAGGCATTGCCTCTGGATCACGAAGAATGGGGATTCGCGGTGAGCTCCGTGATACTCGCCAATGTGGCCCATACGATCCTAACGCGGTGCGAGAGCCTCGGCGCCGAGCCTTCGCTCGACTACGTTGAGCAGAATACGCTTCGAAGCGTGGAAATAGGGCGGCAACTATCGGCAACCCAGTACGTCAAAGGGATACAACGCATGCATCGATTGAGCCGCGAAATGGCAGCTTTCATGGACGATTGGGACGTGATCCTTAGTCCGACACTGGTCTGCCCGCCCGTTAAAACGGGGTGGCTTGACCCGAACGATGACCCAGACATCTACGGATCGCGATTTGGCGCTTATTGGGGATTCACGAACCTCTACAATGCCACCGGTCAACCCGCCATCTCGCTACCCCTTCACAGGACGGCCGAAGGCCTTCCGATAGGAGTCCAATTGGCAGCCCGATACGGCGATGAAGCCACGTTATTGCAACTCGCAACCCAGCTTGAAGCAGGCATGCCATGGCCACTCACCGCCAAGGTTGAATGATGAAGCTGGGAGGAACTGCACGACAGACGTAACCCGTTATTTTGATGTCATTACAAATCGGCCCGTCGGTCGTGGTCGGCCGAGGACTCGAGATCGGTTAGAACAGCCCTAGCTGTCGGTCATCGCCGATGGCGCGATCAAACTCCAGCCCCATCGCCTCTAGGACTGGCTCGGCTACCGGTCGGACTTGGCGCTGCACATAATGCTCTCGGTCCAACTCGTGTTGGACGTTATCCAACGGCTCAGGACCCGCCGTCGTCATGACGTACGCGACGACCCGACCCGGATTTTTTGCTTTCCGAGCCGCAACAACATGAGGCGGAGTCGTTGCCGTGTATTCGTGCAGCGCCTTCCGCAACCCCTTCCGATACACCAAATGATCATCCAGCTCACCAGAGCGAAGGTCTTTCACGTAATCGTGCAAGAATTTGAGAACAGGACCATCCGCAAATAGCCGCAGATAGAGTTCACGCTGCACGTTCTTGGCCAACTCGGTCCAATCCCGACGCACAACCTCCATGCCCACAAATTCCACGACGTTTTCCCCGTCGACAACTCCAGCGTAGCGTTTACGCGCCCCGACCGACCCGTGACGAATCGAGGGTAAAAATAAGCGCCGATATAGCTTTTCGAACTCCAACTCGAGCCGGCTTTCTACATGCCATGTGTCTCTCACATAAAGCGCCAAATCAGCGTTAATCAACGCCGTTAGTTTATTGCCTTCGTCCAAGGCCGCCCGCGAATCGTCAATGCCAGAACTAACGAACACGCTATCCGTGTCGCCGTAGACGACCCGGAAACCGGCATTCTCGAACCACGCCTTTGACCAAAGCAGGAAGTGCCGACCAAGCCCGGTGATGCTGTTAGCAATGTCCGGATTGTGGAACCGACATCCCGACGTGCCAAGGACCCCATAGAAAGAATTCATAAGGATCTTGATGGCTTGCGAAGCGACCTCGTCCGAGTCCAGCTTTGCCCGCTCACGGGTTCGAAAAAGTTCGTCAAGGATGTTCGGAAGAATGGCATCGCCACGACGAAAAGCCGCACCCGTCGGCGTGCGAATATCGTCGCGATGTTCCGCCCCCGACACCACGTAGTTGAGCGGATCGATATTGAAGGTGCGCATGAGGCAGGGGTAGAGACTCTTGTAGTCGAGAACCCAAACGTTTTCATGCATGCCCGTGACAGGTTCCAAAACATGCCCGCCGCCTTGCGTCGATGAACCCGCCGAGTTCAGCGGCCTTGCCGTGGGGGCGTGGATGTGTTTTTGAGCTAACGCTGCAAGGTAAACAAAATCGAATGACGCGATGCTCGCGGCGACCCTATCCAGCGGCATCCCAGTTAGTCTACTGCGCGCCACACTGAGATTGATGAGATCGAGTTTCTCAAGAATCTGGTACACCAACCGCGCATCGGCCCGAGCGTACGCCGCAAAACCAACCAAGTCGTGGTGATACCGATCAAGAATTTCTGCGGCGCGATCGCCGACGTCGCCTTCAAGCACCTTACCTTCGCCAAGCACAGCACGGCCAACGGCATCTAAGGAATAGTCGTCCATCTTCACGTACGCGCCCCGGAGCAGCTCAATGCCGTCGAGCACCAGCCGCCCCGGTATGGTTGCCTGGTCGTTACCGAAACGTCCCTCCGCGAGTCGCAATCGCAGAACGCCACCGCCTCGACCTATCTCAAAGGAGCGACCGTGTCGACGTGCAACCCTATCCAAGACCCGCAGGTCAAAGCCAACGACGTTCCAGCCCGTCAAAACGTCAGGATCAAAATCTCGAACTTTCTCAATGAACGCATCGAGAACAGCCACCTCTGAAGGGAAGCCGATGGCGTTTTCCGGCATGCTCGTAACACCGTCGCGGACAACGATATAGACTTCGTCGAGAGAGTCTCCGAACATTGAGATAGCCAACAGCCGCGAGGCTTCGGGATCCGTTTCAATGTCAAATGATAGTAGTTTGGGCGAAAACGCAACCGATGCCGGTTCGACCCGAGGGTCATTGAATACCCAGTCAATTCCCACCTCATCCGAAGGTTTCCCCGTGCCCTCAATAACGCAGCCACCGCGGACATTTCGATCGATCAAATACCGAACCGCGAAACGAACGTCGGATTCGTAGGTGGCAACCTCCGCGGCATGCAATCGATCACGTAGTTTGGGGACATCCGTTGGAAGTTCCGCTTCGACGCGCGCCAGCGGCCGGCCGCTAAACGATACCGAATCGGACGCGCGCACGGCGGTTGCACCCGCGGACCGCGCTTTGTCTACATTCTCCCGATCAACATAAAAACGCGGTCGCTCCCGGCGATCGCGAACGAGAAACGAATCGCCGTTTGTAAGTTTCCCGTACAGGTGAACCACCGGAACCCGATTTTCCACCCGGTAACTAGCTTGGAGAATGAATCCTTCAGCACGCACAGGTTCAGGATGTTCGAAGAGCCCCAGCGTTGGCTGGTCGCGGACCAATCATCGTACGAACTTACCCCGAAACGTTATCGCCACATGTGAGTACCGCCACAGACAGCGATCGCCTGGCCGGTCATGTACTCGCTCGCGTCCGAGGCAAGAAATACTGCGATTCCTTTAAAGTCGTCTGACTCACCCAGTCTACGCATTGGCGTTGTGGTTTCTGCGTTCCGTTTCGCTTCGGGGTTGTCCCAGAGCGCCTTGGCAAAATCTGTCCGGATAAGACCAGGACAGATCGCGTTTACCCGAACCCCCCTTGGCCCGTATTCAAGCGC
>JAKUTI010000053.1 GCA_022448765.1 Pseudomonadales bacterium | reverse complement strand
CGCTCAAGTGCGCGCTCATATACCTTGCCTAGCGGTACGCGGCGTTCTGGCCAGCTGAAAAATTGAAGGGCGGCGAATTTCATCTAAGGCCTGCCACCATAACGTATCCGTTTGATACGGGACATCTGCCTAATTGCTACTTGTGACGCCGCGTTCATGTTATCCGTCGTTATCGCCGTGCGGGGTTGTTTCGCCCGCCGTCCCGTTTGAAATCAAGCGGTCGATTTCGATGTCATCGATCCCGAGTTCAGATAAGACCTCGCGCGTTTGTGCGCCTATGTCGGGTGCTCTCTTTGGCGGACGCTTGGGTTCCTCTCTAATTCGGATAGGACTCATGATGGTGCGATCGTAGTCTTCTCCCGGATCGTTGGTGTCGACAATGATGTCATTGGCCGAAAGCTGTGGATCGTCAACGACCTGACCCATGGGGCGAACGTGTCCGTACGTAATTTCATGCTTATCGAGCGTCGCTAGAGTTTGGCTCACGGTCATTGAACCGATCACGTTTTGGATGAGGTCGATTAATTCCAAACGATTCGTGATCAACGTCGGCATGTCAAGAAAGCGTGGATCGCTGGTCCATTCTGAATGCCCCATGGCGGCTGCTAACCGCGGCCACTCGCGTTCGGCGTTAATCATGACGAATAACACATAATGGCTATCGGAAGTGCGGTAGACGTGCCCGAAGGGATTGTGTACACCGTGTTCTTGCTTACGTTTACCCACGTCCATGCCTTCCAGAACACCTTGTAATGCCATGCCATTGGACCAGACGCCATTGGCGATGAGCGATGTACTCACGAGTGCACCTTCGCCTGTTTTTTCGCGCCGATAGAGTCCGGTCATGATGGCCGCAAAGAGCGACATTGACGTTGCCTGATCGCCCATGCCGGGAGCTGATGTCACCGGGTCAACACCTTGACCTCGAATAAATTCCATTAAACCTGAGCGCGCCCACCAGGCGGTTGCATCGAAAGCACGGCGCTGAACTTCTGGACCCTCGGTTCCGTAGCCGGAGATATGAGCGTAGATGAGACGAGGATTGAGTTCCTTTAGCCGGTCGTACTCAAGCTCATATTTGGCTAGCTGGGTACCGATAAAGTTGGTCAAAAACACGTCAGCGCCTCGCGCCAGACGGTGCACGATATTACGAGCCTCAGGTTGGCCGAGATCGAGAGCAATGCTGCGTTTGTTTCTAGAGGTCAACAGCCAGTTGTAGTCGATGGGAAATGCACCTTTCAGCTTGCGGTATCCGTCGCCGGTAAGTGCTTCGATCTTGACGACATCGGCACCGTAGTCGGCAAGAACGGTCGCGGCGCCCGGCCCGGCGAGATAAGAAGCAGCATCTATGACGCGGACGCCTTCCAGTAAGTAGCTGATAATTGCCTCCTCGTTTTAGTCCGCGTCCGCCGAAAACTATCAGATCATAGAGGTCGAATGTTTACGGACGAAGTCATCCCAATAACGAGCGTATGATTCGTTGGCGATCTGGTGCAAGTCGAAGCCGCTGACGAGCTTCGCTTGGTGATTGGAGACCCGGGTGAAAAATTCCTACCCCGAACTGAATGAACGTGCGCGTGGCTGGTTGCATTTCCTTTGGGAAAAGGCTGAGACCGAGGACGATTGAGGGTGGACGTCATCGATCAATCGACGGTCACCGAGGCTGTTCAATCGGTCTCACGGAGTTCTGGTACGTCTACCAGTGGAATCATTCGGGCGACCAGTTTGAATGGTTTGGCGGCATGTCCGTGTTGAAGTTAGTAACCGGGGCTTTTATGCCAGCGACACCGATGCATGGTTCTATGACGCGTACTATTCTTATGAAAATCTGATTAAGGGAGAGTCCGATGTATCCCGGATATTATGCCGCCGATGCCCCCAAGCATCCGGCTGCAATTAATGCGGCGACTAACGAAGTTTTAACGTACGGACAGCTCGATGCTCGATCCAATCAACTCGCTCACCTTTTCCATGAGAAAGGTTTGCGGCGTAACGACCACATCGCCCTATTCATGGAAAATAACCTGCGCTTTTTTGAGGTCGCATGGGCAGCGTTACGATCTGGCCTCTACATCACCACCATCAATCGCTACTTAACGGCGGAAGAGGCCGCCTACATTGTTAGTGACAGTGGCGCTAAGGCACTGGTGTCATCCCATGCCATGAGTGCTGCCGCTTCCGAATTGGGGTCCCTCATACCGGATTGCCCTAATTTGCTCATGACGGATGGATTAATCGACGGATGGGATTCGTATGAAGAGCGGCTCGACGACTTTCCCGAGGCCCCGCTTGCCGAACAATGGCAAGGGGGTTCCATGCTTTACAGTTCTGGCACCACGGGTCGTCCTAAGGGGATTCTCCGAGCATTACCGGAGATCAAGGTGACAGATATTGAGCCCACGGCGCCCGGGATTGGATCAGTTTACGGGTTCGATCGAGAAACCGTCTACTTATCGCCGGCACCCCTCTATCACGCTGCTCCTTTCGGATTCACGACGGGGGTTCAACGGCTAGGTGGAACGGTGGTGGTGATGCCACGATTCGATCCGCTTGACGCGCTACGTTGCATTGAAGAATTTGAGGTCTCCCACAGCCAGTGGGTGCCAACGATGTTCGTTCGTATGCTTAAGCTCACTGACGAGGAACGCTCCCGCCATCGACTCACTTCGCACACGGTGGCGGTTCACGCCGCGGCACCGTGCCCGGTGGACGTCAAGCGTCGCATGATCGAATGGTGGGGACCGATCCTCGAAGAGTACTACGCTGGAACGGAAGGTAATGGCTCAACGGCGATTGGTAGTGAGGAGTGGTTGGAACATCCGGGTTCAGTAGGTCGATCGAGGAGCGGCGTGCTTCACGTTTGCAACGAGGATGGCGACGAACTTCCGCCCGGCGAAGCGGGCATCATCTATTTTGAGCAGCCTGCGATGACGTTCAGCTATCACAATGCTCCCGAAAAAACGCGCGAGGCGCAGCATCCCCAACACTCTAATTGGTCGGCACTCGGTGATGTGGGGTACCTGGATGAGGAAGGGTATTTATACCTAACGGACCGGAAGTCTTTCATGATTATTTCTGGGGGCGTCAACATTTACCCGCAGGAAATAGAGAACGCGTTGATCATGCATCCGAGTGTTGTTGATGTCGCCGTGTTCGGCGTTCCCAATGAGGATTTCGGTGAAGAAGTCAAAGCGGTGATACAGCTTGCCGAGGACGTGGAAGGGGATGAGTCCACGGCAGAAGATTTAATTGAATATTCACGGAAGCATCTAGCGAATTATATGGTTCCGCGCTCCATTGATTTTATTGAAGAAATGCCGCGGTTGCCGACCGGGAAGTTGTACAAACGTCTATTACGAGACGCGTACTGGGGTAAACGTGACTCACGTATCGTCTAACGTGATCCTCACCGTTATCCGATCGATGGAAACCGCTTCCGAGTTCTGGAGTTCCGGTTTGTTGTCTCGGTGCAGACAGAGGCGCCGAGTGTGGAATTGACAGCTAGCGACATGACGCAATACGAAGAGGAAGGCTTCCTCGTCATCCGCGACGCGTTGGACCAGGCTGAACTGATTCGGTTCGACAAGGCATCTCGGCGACACTTTAATGAATTGCCTCCGGGTGATCTCAATTATCCCGACCCGGGACGATATACCCTGGCAAAAAGCGCTATGGCCGATCCAGATCTCGCGTTCGTAGTTGAACATCCGAACATCGTTGGACCCGCGAGTAGTTTATTAAAAGACGACCCGATCCTGACCGCTTTCGTGGTTTACGATCGAACGCCGGGGGGTCCAGGCATTCCTGCGCATAATGATTACAAGCGCTGGCGTCCGGTCGGGTCGTCCATGAATTGGCTTTTCACCATTGTTCCGTTATGCGATTTCGATGAAGCGCGAGGCCAGTTGTTTGTGGCGCCGGGGTCGCATCGGCTCGAACGAGTACGAACCGGAGAAGGGAGAGCTCAAGAAGTGGCTGAGGCAATTCATCCTCACGATGATGCGTTTATCGATCCACAACTCCGTCGTGGTGACTTGCTGATTATGAATATGCACTGTTGGCATCGTGCTGCCCCGAATCGCAGCGACGAACACCGGCTCGGGTTCTTCAATAAATACGCGGGAATTTCTTGCCCCCCAGCGACGGGCTATTACCTTTTTAATGACGCTGCATTCAATGCATTGTCGAGCGAAGGTCGACGTTATGTGGCCGTGCATAGCAATCGGCCGATCTCGCGTGCGCGGATGTTGTTGCAGCGAGGCGACCGGTATTTATTTACCGAGGGTGAACGCGGTATCTGCTTGCCTGGTGGACCGACTTGGCAAGAAAGCGCCATACCCGATTGGGATATTGGCAATTACATTGCTTCCGTACACGCGCATATGCGGGATCAGGTAAGGGTTGAGACACCGTGGGCGAGCTACGTTGGCGACTATGACGAAGAAGGAGATCTTTGCCGTTTATACGCATACGAAATGAATGACAACGGCTTCCCGGTCGCGTACGAAGGTGAGTGGCTAGATCTGAACGATGTCCGGGAGCGAGCAATCCAAGGCTATGAAGTGGAAGCAATTACTACGTGGAATCGACCCGATATTACGCGAGGTAAAGGCGTGACTCAGGCGCAGGCACGTATCGATCAATATGCGTACTAACTTGGGTGACCGGCGTCACGTCATCAAATTGAACCCAGGGGTGGGTAAGCCGCCTGACGTCGAGTTAGTTGAGGAGAATGTTGTTAATGATGAAGGCGGAGAGAATGGCCTGGACAAAAAAGATTAGAAAGACGCATACCGTGACCCATAAGCGTGGACGAATACGCTGATCCATCCGCTTGGCTTGCAGATACAACGTCATAAAACTCTGAACCGGAAGCATAAATGCTCCGAAGGTAGCGCCGAAAATTACTAACGTAATAGGCTCCTGATAAAGTACGTAGATAACCGCGCTGATGATCGGCATCGCAATGATGTAGCCACGTGTCCATTGCTTTCGCCGCGCGAGGTTTTGCCGGTCAATGAAGCCAAAAGTCACCATTAGATCGGGGAAAGATCGAGAACCGGCTCCAATTGAAGAGAGCGTCGTTGAGAACAAGATACAAAATGCGCCAAAGGTAAATAGCCAAAATGCCCACGGTCCGAGCGTTGCCGTGAACATATTGGACAAGATTGTGATGGTGTCGGTGCCGGCGGGGAGCTCGCCGAGTCGGTGCAAGACGCCAGCGCCCAAGAAGTAAAACGATAGTGTCGCAAATGTCAGGATGAAAAGGGTCACCCACACGTCGGTTTGGACGACACGTATCCATCCTCGAGCGCGTTCGAGCCATTGCGGATCATCTCGGTCGCCGCCTACGTAACTTGGATATCCCTTTTCGACACACCAGTAGGTGTAAGCGGATATCTCGCTAGACGCGACTCCTGTAGCACCGTACATGCCGATTGCAAGTATCCAATGTTCGCTCAGACCGTCGAACCGGAGACCCTCCATAATGTTTGCGGGCGTCGCTGCATATTCTGTCGACTGCATGAGTAGTGCTGAGACTATGGTCGCGAAAGAGAAACTCATGACCATCGCGAGCATCACTTTTTCGAACCGGCCGTAGGAGCCGCTGCCGAGGACGGCCATCACGATGAGGGCCGCGATGATCGTGGCCCACGCTCCATCGACGACGGGTAACATGAGGCCTAGCGCTTGACCAGCGCCGCCTATAATTCCGCCAGAGGTGAGCAGTCCGGGGACGAAGCCAATGAGACCTAGCCATATAGGCCACGATATGGGGCCGTTGGGCCCAGGTATTTTCCCGGGAAGTCGATTGAGCGCACGGAGATAGGTATCACCGCTAGTAACCACGTAACGGGCAAGTTCAGCCTGAATGAGCGATTTTACCCAGCAAGAAAATAACACCCACCACAACAGCGTGAATCCCGCGGCGGCGCCGAGACCGGCGGTTAAGAGGATTTCTCCGGATCCGACGATTGAGCCCGAGACGACTATCCCGGGTCCCAAATTCTTCAGCCTGCCTGACCAGGTGGTCGGTGGCTGCTTGGTGGCGTCGAGTTGAATGGTGTACGGATCGTCGCTCATCGTCGGAGCATAACCCAATGCGTCGCGGCATTTATGGCGTGCCGCGGTCCCGGGTTCCTCGCGGGCGGGAGAACTCAAGCGCGTTGCTGGTACGAGTTCGTCCTGGGCTCTAGACTGGCTTCTATGCAAACGGTGTCTGATCTAAAAGTCGTTGCCGATTACGAGCCGGCCGGGGATCAACCGGAGGCGATCGCCGGGCTGATCGATGGTCTGGGAAATGGGCTCGCGCAGCAGACGCTCTTGGGCGTAACCGGCTCGGGGAAAACGTTCACCGTTGCGAACGTGATCGAAAAGGTCCAGCGACCGACATTGGTGCTCGCTCCTAACAAAACACTTGCGGCCCAGTTGTACGGAGAATTTAGGGAGTTTTTCCCTGAGAACGCGGTCGAGTATTTTGTCTCGTATTACGATTATTACCAACCCGAAGCGTATGTGCCTTCCTCCGATACCTATATCGAGAAAGATGCTTCTATCAACGCACATATCGAACAGATGCGACTGTCGGCGACAAAAGCAGTTCTGGAACGTCGCGACACGGTGATCGTCGCATCGGTTTCGGCGATCTACGGACTCGGCGATCCGCAATCGTACCTGCAAATGGTGTTGCACTTAGATCGTGGCGATCGAGTTGATCAGCGTTACATCCTTATGCGGCTTGCGGAACTGCAATACACGCGAAACGATATGGCGTTTGAGCGTGGCACCTACCGGGTGCGAGGCGACGTCATTGATGTTTTTCCGGCCGAAAGTGAACGCGAAGGGGTTCGGATCGAGCTCTTTGATGAGGAAATTGAAAATCTTTCGACCTTTGATCCGTTAACAGGAGAAGTGTCGAATCGAGTGCCTCGTTATACGGTCTTTCCAAAGACTCATTACGTCACGCCGCGCGAAAAAATCCTGAGTGTTTTGGACGATATCAACGACGAGCTGAAAGAGCGCTTGGCGTTGCTCAAAAAGAACAACAAGCTTGTGGAAGCTCAACGTCTTGAACAGCGCACCCGTTTTGACCTCGAAATGATCAAGGAGTTGGGATACTGCAGTGGTATCGAGAACTATTCTAGGTACCTGTCGGGACGAAAGGAGGGCGAACCGCCGCCGACACTGTTTGATTACCTCCCCGCCGACGCCTTACTGATCATCGATGAGTCTCACGTCACCGTGCCGCAGCTCGGTGGTATGTATAAGGGCGATAGGTCTCGGAAGGAAACGCTGGTGGAATACGGCTTTCGACTCCCATCCGCGCTAGACAATAGACCCCTTAGGTTCGATGAGTGGGAAGGGCTCGCGCCACAAATGATATTTGTTTCGGCGACGCCGGGGCCCTACGAGGCGGAGCATGCCGGTAGCGTGGTTGAACAAGTTGTGCGGCCTACCGGCCTCGTCGACCCCGATGTGTTAGTCCGGCCGGCGACATCGCAAGTTGACGATCTCTTTGAAGAAATTCGTAACACCGTCGGAGCAGGTGAACGCGTGCTTGTTACGACATTGACAAAGCGGATGGCTGAAGATCTCACGGAATACTTAGATGAACACGGTGTTCGGGTGAGGTATTTACACTCGGACATCGAGACCGTCGAACGGATGGAAATTATCCGCGATCTGAGACTCGGTGAGTTCGACGTGCTGGTCGGCATCAATCTTCTGCGAGAAGGATTGGATATGCCCGAGGTGTCGTTGGTGGCTATTCTCGATGCCGATAAAGAAGGATTTTTGCGGGCGGAGCGCTCGCTGATCCAGACCATCGGTCGCGCCGCGCGAAATGTAAATGGCCGGGCGATTCTTTATGCCGACAAGGTCACGGGGTCCATGGAGCGGGCAATCGCGGAAACGGATCGTCGGCGCAACAAACAGTTGATCTTCAATAAGGAGCACAACGTCGTGCCCAAGACGGTCGAGAAGGATGTAACCGACGTCATGGAGGGCGCTCGATCATCGTCTGGGTCGCGGGGAAAATCTGGTCGGCGGTTTGGGCGAGATGCCGTGAGTGTCAAGCACAAGGTTCCGGACGACCCGAAAGCGCTGGGGAAACTCTTGGATAAGCTCGAAAAAGAAATGCTGGAAAGTGCACGCAACTTGGAATTTGAAGAGGCGGCCGCGCTACGTGACGAAATTGAAGAGATTCGTACGCAGCGATTTCTATAGGGCGGGTTCTATCCTATGTTGTATCGTCCGCGAGCGTCTGTTAAACACGCCCCATGCGGATTCGTAGGACAGATACGAGTATTGGTGCAACCATTGACGACGTCGACCTTGCCGAACTGGATAGTGCCGCGTTTCGGGATATTTATCGCGCGTGGCTCGAAGCTTCGGTTCTAAGGTTCCGTGATCAAGTGCTCACAAAAGAAGAGCTGCAGGCCTTTAGCGAACGTTTCGGTCCCCTAGAATATGCCCCCATGGGCAAGATCACGGACGAGCAACGGGCCAATGTCCCGAACCCTTTCGTGACCAATATCTCGAATATTATCGAAGACGGTCGTCCGTTGGGTGGACTCGGATCAGGCGAGGCAAACTGGCACACCGACATGTCTTACATTGAACGTCCACCGACCGCGAGCATTCTGATGGCGATCGAGGTGCCTGAAGTCGGGGGTGATACCGAGTACTGCGATATGCACGCCGCGTTGGAGTCGTTGCCCGCTGAACTGAGTGATCACGCGCGCACGTTGTCCATTAAACACGATGCCGCGCACGACAGTGTCGGTGCCTTGCGACGGGGGTTCGAGCATTCGGCTTCCCCCATGGATGCGCCGGGTTGTGTCCATGCGATGGTGAGAAGGCACGAAGAAAGCGGTCGTGATGCACTGTATTTGGGCAGGCGTCAGGATGCGTATATACCCGAGTTGGGCCTCGATGAGAGTGAAGCCTTGTTGGATAAGATATGGGGCTATGTGGCGCTTGATGGACATCGTTGGGTTCAGCAATGGCGGAAAGGCGATGTGGTGATGTGGGACAACCGGTCGGTAATGCATCGGCGCATGTCTTTCCCTGCGTCGAATCGACGCTTAATGCATCGAACCCAAGTTCGCCCCGTCGTTTAGTTAAGATCATGACGTATTCACGGTTTACTGCGTCCCTCACGGCGACGAAAAACGAGTAGTTAGTCGATGAGCGAAAGCCGATTTCACGTCGATCTCCCGGGCGATCCCGATGTCGACGATGCGCCGCGGATTACGGGACGAAGGATTCTAGAACTGGCCACCAAGACCTGGCCGTTTCTACGTCCTCTGAAGATGCATCTAATCTTCTACCTCGTGTTGATCGGGTTGTCAGGGTTGGTAGGGACCGTCGCTTACACCCAGGGGCTCGACCTCTTGTCGAACAAAGTGTTGGTGGGTGAGGAAAAGCTGTTGCCCGTCCAAGCATCCATGTTGTGGCTCGACGACTCTTTTGCCAACGCGGATTCCGAGACAGGATTACCCACGGAGGAGCAACGCAAAATTGTTCTTGATCGGCTGCTCGTCTTGACGGGGATACTTCTGGTTGTCGCGATCGGGAGCTTTATCGCAGTTTGGTACTGGGGCACCTGGATTTGGCATAGCGTCAACCAATCCTTGCGCGTCGCGATGGTGGAACGTACGGAGCACCTTTCGCTTCGACACCACAGCGACACGCGTGTCGGCGATACGGTGTTTCGTGTGTACCAGGATAGCGCTCAAATTATCAATCTGATTCAGGAAGGACTGATCGGCCCGGTCGGACTTTTGTTTGGGTTCGGCTGGGCGATGGTGCTGCTCGTTTTCCTCGCCCCAAGTCTTTTGTTGGCGTTGCTCGTTGTTGGGGTGCCGACCCTCTGGTTGACCATCGTTTTTACCCCGCGGATTCGTCGCCGAGCGCTGGCGAATCGAGTGGCCAATAGTGATCTCACGTCGCGGTTACAAGAAACCTTTGTCGCAGCAAAGATCATCAAGGCGAATAGGGCTGAGGATAAAGCTTTGCTTCTTTTCGATCGGGATTCCCATCGAGCGCTCGATGCGGCGTTCAGGGTTCGGTTGGAGATGGTGGTATTGAGTTTGCTGGTGATGATGATGGGCGGGCTTTGTGTCATAGCTACCGAGTACATCATGGCCTCGTGGTCTAACGCGGGATTGAGTCTCAATGTACCTGCCGTCATGGTTTTTTTGGTTCCATTCGTTGCCTGGAATCTTGGAGCATTTCAGTTCGGACGCGATCAGACGGGAGGTGCAGTCGGGCAAGGGTACGGAGCGGTCCGAATATGGAGCCAGCTTCAGGATCTCTTCATCGCGCTGGAACGGGCCTTTTTTGTTCTCGACTTGGAACCTGAAGTGGAAAGCCCGGATGACCCAGAACCCTTTCCCGTGGAGGTCGAGCAGCTTGAGTGGCGCGCGGTTGATTTCGCATACGAGCCAAGTCGTCCAGTACTCGAGTCCCTTGATTTAGTTGCCGACGTCGGCACCATCACGGCCATTGTTGGCGCCACCGGCTCAGGAAAGTCGACCCTCATGTCCATGTTGTTGCGGTTGTACGATCCGGATCAAGGTGTTGTTTTGATTAATGGCATTGATCTGAAGCGGTTGAGCGTTGAAGACATTCGTGCGAACACTGCCATTGCACTACAAAAAAATGTGCTGTTCACCGGCAGCGTCGCGGACAACATCGGCTATGCGGTACCGAACGTCGATCGCGACCGTATCGTGGAGGCGGCGAGGATTGCCTGTGCTGACGAGTTTATCGAGGCGCTTGGCGAGGGATATGACACCGAACTTGGCGAGCGCGGGGTTAAGTTGTCCACCGGTCAACGACAGCGCCTGTCCATTGCTCGGGCCTTGGTCCGAGATACCCCGATTTTGATTCTGGATGAGCCCACGGCATCGTTGGACGCGTTCAACGAACAGCGGGTGCTGGCAAACCTTGAGCAGTGGGGACGGCAACGCGTGGTCTTCTTGGTCACCCATCGGCTATCGACTATTCGAGAGGCTGACACCATCGCGTTTCTTGACGAAGGTCGGATCGTGGAACTCGGGAGTCATGTGCAATTGATGGATCGGGAAGACGGCCGTTACCGACGCTTCGTGCGAGCGGAGACGACGGCTAACGCGGGGACGATTCGGGATGACTGAAGTCTCGGATCCAAATGCTCCTCAACGCCGTGCGGGCTTGCTTGAATCGATTTTCGGTAAAGGAGGACGTGCTCGCTACGACGACAAAGTTGATATCGACACCGAAATCTCCAACAAAGAAACCTTCTTCTTGGTGGGTCGTGCGGTAGGATTGTTGAAGCCGGTTAAGGGACTATTCTTCGCGAAGTTTCTGCTGTCGACGGGGATGTGGGTGCCTGGTCTTTTGTTGCCCTGGATCGGAAAAATCATTGTCGATCACGTTGTAGGTGGAAAAGCGCTCGATGACGTTGAACTGCGTTATCCACCCTTCATGGATCCGATCCTGGCGTCCCTTCACGGGTTGGGTCCCATGCAAATCATGATGGTCTTGAGCATCCTGTATGTCGGGTTGCTGTTTTTTATTGGGACGCGAGCGGGTGGTACCGGTGCTTATTTATACGAGGGCTCCGATGCTGCGACGCAAGCTGAGAATCAGATCAGTGGTGGCGGGAGTGAAGCTGGCGGGCTATGGGGGCTCTTAGAATATTGGGTGAACGTGCGGTTGACGCAACGAATGGTCAATTTTCTTCGAACGGACTTATTCGAAGGTCTTACCCGGCTCTCATTGACCACCGTCCAAGATCAGCGCATCGGCGACTCGATGTATCGTGTGCTCTACGACGCGCCGATGGTGCCGGCAGTGGTGTATCAACTGACGCTTCGTCCACTGGCAATATTGATTGCCGCTCTTATTCAGATTTATCTCATCGAGTACACCTACGGTGATGTTTCGCCGGAACTTGTCTGGGTTGCTTGGTCGGCTTTTCCAATTGCCATCGCCATTACCTTTCCGTTTTCAGGTTTGGTACGTCGCACCAACCAAACGAAACGAGCAGCGGGATCGTCGACAACAAGCAGTATGGAAGAAAGCATGGATAGCATTACAGCTGTGCAGAGTCTGGGGGGGATGGAACGTGAAAAAGAGCGCTTTGCGGCGCGAAGCGAGGAATCTTTTTTACGAGAGCGTTACGCGATTGTGGTTTGGGCGATCGTTATTGCATTGGGCGGTGTCTTCTTGACCTCGCTGTTAATTTATTGGGGTCGCGGCGTCGCCCATGACGTGATCGGCGGTCTTCTGACCCCGGGTGATTTCTTCGCACTCATCGGAATTCTCGTGGCGATATTTTATGCAGCGGGAGAGCTTGGCGATACGTGGATATTTGTGCAGGAACCTGCCGCGGCTCTTAGGCGCGTTTTTTTCTTCATCGATCAAGACCGGGACGAGGATGCGCACGGGGACGAAGAGGTTGGGACGTTGAGTCAAGGTATTGCCTTCGAAAACCTCAGTTACCACTACCCTGACGGATCTCCCGCGCTTCAAGACATCGATCTGGAGCTGCCGACAAGATCGTTGGTCGCCATCGTCGGCCCGACTGGAGCGGGTAAGACGAGCCTTGCGTACATGATCCCGGCGTTATTGAGACCAACGCAAGGCAGAGTTCTGCTTGATGGCGTTGATGTCATGCGCTTTGACCTGGATTCGCTTCGGCGCCAAGTCACGTACGTGTTTCAAGAACATCTGCTGTTGTCCGAGAGTATTCGGGATAATTTG
>JAKUTI010000052.1 GCA_022448765.1 Pseudomonadales bacterium | reverse complement strand
GGTGGGATCGAAACTCAAATGGGTACGGCTCGGTAGGGGCTGACGACCAATATAAAAGCCGACCAGCAGTAAATTTAGAGCGATAGAAATCACGACGATTGCGACTAACCACCTTTGCTCAATCATCGGCTGCAGTGCTCTCGTTCACTTCGGCTAAATTTTCAAGATCCGCGAACGCAAGGAACATCGTTGCCTCTGTGGAATCGCCGTCGAACTGCGATGCCATGTCGCCTAAGACAAAGCCGAGTACCAAGGGCAGAATAGCCAGCAGCGCAGGACGCCAGACAGCATCGGTAATCCACGTCCACCACACTGGAGATTCTTTGGTGGCAACGCGCTCTAGGATGTGGGCGCGCAATCGCAGCGGCGTTGGCACATCGGCTGAGTCCGAGAGCAACGCATCGAAGGCTCTTGATTCGGCCAACAATCGTCGACCCTGGTCGGATGCGTGGGCGTAGCTACGCGCCTCGTTTTGCAACGGACTCGGCCACTCGGCAATGTTGCTACCGTGGCGTTCCAGCAGGTCGCTGAATTCGTCTGCGGTCACGTGCAAATCTCGTTTTGGTACACGGCCAATTGCCGCTTTAACGTGCGTCGTGCTCTTGCCAGGAGCGATTCCAACGCGTCAACAGACACCGAAAGCACTTCGGCAGCGTCCTTGTTTGACCACCCATGTAGCTGGCATAGCACCAACGCCGTTCGTTGCCGTTCGGGCAGATTGGCGATTGAGTTATGCACTGCCAGCCGACGACCTTCGTTTGGAGCATCGTCGCTCGTGGCAATGGTATCCGGGTCGATGTTCGCATTGATCTCGGGACGGCGTCGCCGGAACGCATCCACGCACGTGTTGTGAGCGACGCGATGGAGCCAGGTAGTTAGCTGTACCTGTCCCGGTTTCCAGGTTGTTGCGCGAGACCAGAGTCGTAAAAAGGTTTCTTGCGTCAATTCATCGGCATCGCTGTGGTTGCGGCACATCCGGTAGATGTACGTATGGATGGGCCCCATATAGCGATCCACCAGCTGTGCATACGCGGCCTGATCGCGCGTTTTCACCAGTTCCATAAGTGCTTCATCTGAGTCCGCCTCGGACACCGTTAACGCATCGAAACGTTGGGCGACCCGGGCTACCTCCGGCCCTCTGGTCGTCGGGCCTTGGACATTTCTTCGCGGGTAATTTGTCCGTCACCGTCGGCGTCCATCTTCTCAAGCACCGGTAGTCGACTTGGGAATTCCTCTCGATCAACTTGACCGTCTTTGTTCTTATCCATCGCGTCAAATCTTGCCTTCACGCTGCGAGATCTCATCGACGCCCGGACAGCCTTTTCACGTCCGAGAAATTCATCGATAGACAGTTCCCCGCTTTTGTCGACATCGGCTAACCCAAAAAGCCGGCGTTCTCTCATTTCCCGGTTGCGCTCGTCGCCAGGTCGGTACTGTTGTTGATTGCCTGGATTGGGCCGTCCTCGGGGAGCCATTCTTGGACCGCGTTCGCGCGGATTCATGCGCGGCCCACGCGTACCGGGGCGCATCGTTTTGCCCATACGCTTTGAACTCATTTTGCGCTTAGCGCCGGGTCCGTGCTTGGGCGCACCTCGAGGGCCAGGGCGAGCCTTTGTCCGATCGCGGTGTGGCCGACGATGACCCCGTTCGTTTCGATCGACTGCAGCGGCTGAAAACTCCTGGGGACTTAGACGGCCATCGCCATCACCATCCATCTTCGAAAAAGCAGCCTGCTCCCGCTTCTTTACTTCTTCCATATCGATGCCGGAATCGTGCTCGTTATCGTGTCGATCACTCTGAGCGCTAATCCCTGTGAACGCCGCCGCTAGTAGTAACAATTTCCACGTCATATTCTTGACTCCGTTGATCGATCTAGCCTTTGTACGCATTAGAAGATTTTTTCCGTCGATCTTCCACCGGCGGGTAGTGGATGGCGACGACGGTATAGCGTGTGGTTTGGCTTTCGAGGCTCAAGGAAATCAAATCGCCTTTCCGCTTACCGAGTAGCCGCTGTGCCAATGGCGAATCGACGCTGATGTAATGGGGGTCCTGGTCGAATTCGTCGGCACCGACGATTCGGTAACGCAACGCTTCACCGTCTTCGCGTTCTAAGTCGACCGTTGCACCGAAGAATATGCGATTCGTGTCGTCGGGTAATCGTTCGACGACTTTAATTTCATCCAAGCGTTTGGAGAGGTAACGAATACGACGGTCGATTTCTGCCAAACGCCTTTTGCCGTATATGTAATCCGCGTTTTCCGAACGATCGCCGAGGGCAGCTGCTTCCGCGACTCGATTTGTAATTTCGGGACGTTCCACTTTCCACAAGACCCGCAACTCTTCTTGTAGTTGCGCGAACCCGGAGGGCGTAACGTAAGGGGCCGATTTGGGGCTAGGTGAGCGGTAGCGGGCCATACGGGAATCGTTGAAGTGACGGAGTGGATTGGGTGAGATCGATTGTACGCGCAACCGCTACCGGGAGCTTTGTTACCCTTCGCTATATGATTCGCCCATAAGTGCGCAGGGGCGGTGCGTAACACATTTATGTTTGATGCCATTCATAAAGCAGCGGGTGCGTTAGGCGCATTTGTTGACGTCGATCTCGCTGCCCAACCTGACCATGCCTCGCTGATTCGCAATCTTGAAGTAGCGTTAGACGAACATGAGGTTCTCTTCTTTCGTCGCCAACGGCTCACGCCCGCGGAGTTTGCCGCGCTTGCCAGTGGTTTGGGATCGATTGAGACCCACCCCGCATACATAACGCTAGACGATTGTCCGGACGTTCAGATTCTTGAGAGTACGTCCGAGAATCCAAGCAAAATCGAAGTGTGGCATTCCGATATGACTTTTCGTCAGCAACCGCCCGCAGTCACACTTTTGTACGGGAAGACGATTCCAACTCATGGTGGCGATACGCTTTGGGCAAGCGCAGCAATGGCCTTTCAATCGCTCTCCGAGCCGATGCAACGCTTATTAGAAGGCCTTGAGGCGGAACACGACTTTGCCCACGGATTTCGAGAGAGTTTGGAGGAGCCAGGCGGTGTCGAACGGCTGGGCGAAGCGGTCAGGGAGAACCCAGCGGTCACCCACCCCGTGATACGCACTCACCCTCGTTCAGGTAAGAAAGCCCTATTCGTCAACCCGTTATTCACCACGCGTTTAATGGGATTAAGCAGATCCGAAAGCCATGCGCTGATGCAGCTTCTTTTTGAACATCTGACGACGGTCGAACACACCGTCAGACTCAATTGGGAACCCGACACCCTCGCGATTTGGGATAATCGCACGACCCAACATCGACCGGTAAACGATTTCCTGCCGCAACCCCGCGTCATGCACCGGGTCACCGTTGCCGGCGAAGTTCCCAGATAAAGGATGTTGTCACGTGAGTTCTTTGGTTTCGCTAACCGCGTTCGCCGTTGTTATTAACCTTGGTCGTTGATTCCATTGACCGTCATATGGCCACAGCCGACTCGATAGAGTCAGCGGCCGTTATCCCCGGCATTTTCATCGCCTGGTGCGTCAACATGGGTCTTGTTAACCCTGCGGAATTCGTGAATGTTGAAGCGTCCGTGGTGCGATTGAAATACAGGGAAATCACAGGCGGCGAGTTTCTCGTCGCTGCGCTTGGCGGCGAGCTTCACGAGGAACACTTGTCGGAGAGAGGCATTATTTTTGCCAGGCGTTGGTATGAGACTTTTCTCGAAGAAGCAAATGTTCGGCTTGGCGAAAAGCCCGACCCGAAGTGGGCGACATACGAGCAGATGGCACCTTGGCTTACGGAGCGGTTATTGGGTCGAACGTCGGGCCGAAGGAAGTGGTGGCGCTTTTGGAGATAACGGCGGAGATTCGCGCCATGCGAAGTAAGTGGCGGTACCGAGGTGGAAGTCGGCCCCATTTTGCTGTTCAACCTGGCCCGGGGCAAGAATCTGTTTGGGACTACCCGCGACCACCAGAGATATCGCTGGATAGCCGGTGCCTCGATGTTTCCTACGACGGCCGAAAGATTGCAAGGAGTGCTTCCACGAAGAAAGTGGTGGAAACGGCAGGAGCCCCCACGTTTTATTTCGCAAGCGGTGACGTTGACACGGACTGTCTTATATCGAGCGACCGCACATCGGTTTGTGAATGGAAGGGATTAGCTGTAAGTGTTGATCTGATTGCTGGTCCGAAGGATGTTGGCTGGCGGTACATAGACACATTTCCCGAGTTCACGGAAATTGGCGGGTTCTATGCTTTTTATCCGGGAAAACTCGACTGTCGGATCGACGGTGAAACGGCTTTGCCCCAAGGCGGTGGGTATTACGGAGGATGGATCACGTCAGACCTGGTTGGCCCGTTTAAGGGTGACCCTGGAACGAGTGGGCTATAAACGATCGTGTTTACTCGACCGCGAGATGTTTCGATATTTCGACCGCATGCCAACGAAGCCACGAGTGAAGCGCTGCATTGCGTTCTCAAAGCGCCGGATCTGGAATTGGTCAGGGTGGCCAAGTGGCGCGGCCAAGTGGTTGCGGTATACCAATTGACCCAAATGACTGAGACTGAATTTGCATTGGTATCGATCCGCGTCGAGGCGGGCTATCGTAGACGAGGCCTGGGTACCTGGATGCTTGGTCATGCCATAGGGTTAACCGAGGCTCGGGGCGGTCGCTCGATTGAGGTCGTTTTCGCTCAAGGGCATCGATTTTTTGAACGAAGTGGGTTTAACCCGCGAAAAAACGGGGTGCTTCGATTAGATGTCCAGCCCGAGTAGACTTTGGTGATGGCCCAAAACGTTGTTGACACTTCAAACTTGCCTCAAATAAACGACGCGCGCGTCGTGGTCCTGACATCCAAGTGGTACGACGAGCTGGTTCGCTGCCTCCACGATCGTTGTGTCGGGGTCTTGAATGACAATGGAGTGATCGACGTCACCTCGCACACGCTGCCGGGTTGCCTGGAGTTTCCGTACGCTGCGAATGAACTCGTCCGCCACGATCCTGATATCGATGCGATCGTTTGCTTGGGGGTGGTGCTGAAGGGAGACACGATGCACTTCGAGATGATTATCGACGAAGTGGTTCGGGGACTTGGTGAAGTATCTCGACAGGGAAGGGTGCCCATCATCAACGAGATCCTACCGGTAAGCGATCTTTCGCAGGCGCAGTCGCGTGCCGCGGATGATGAATTGAATAAGGGTATCGAAGCGGCAGTGGCGGCCATCGAAATTATCGCTTGGCGGCGGGAGCTCCAGAAACCGAGCCATCCACAATAAGGCCAGCATGTGACTACGTGGGGAGTGGATTGTCCTTGATGAACTCAATGATGGCTGCTGATAGGGCCGTTGGTGCTTGTTCTTGCAGGAAGTGACCGACACCTTCAATGGTGGTGTGGTGCTGGTTTCTTGACCCCGGCACGCTCTCCTGGAACCGGACGTGGGCGCCTGCTGTGACGGGATCCGAGTCGCTGAATGCGGTGAGAAATGGCTTCACCCAATTCTCTAAGACCTTCCACGCTTCGCGATTGGCTGGAATGGCAGGGTTATCCGGGATGATCGGAACAAGGCTTGGGAACTGCCTCGCCCCGGCCATAGACTCGTTGCTCGGAAAGGGCGCGTCGTAGGCCTTCGCATTGTCGTCGTCCAACTGACCACCGCTACTAAATCGAACGACGTCGCTTACTCGCAACACGGGTGCGTCGGCGCAGAACTTAACCCAGTGCAGGAAACCCATGCCTCCAGAATCCGCCATCATGCCCATTGCCATGGTTCGGGGTTCTTCGTAGACCGGTAGCGTTTGGTAATGTGCCCGCATACGCTCGCTGACCGACTTGATGTCGCCGTCCTCCACGTCCTTGGCGTCCGGAAGGCCGGTATTTGCAGCGACAATGCGAGCAAAACGATCGGTCGCTTGGGTGGCGTAGCGAAGCCCTATCAGACCACCCCAGTCCTGGCAGACCAAGGTGATATTTCGAAGCCCTAATTGGTCGACCAGGGACGCGAGCCAACTCACGTGGTTAGCGTACGTGTAGTCACTCCTTTGGAGAGGTTTATCGGATCGGCCAAAACCGATGAAGTCGGGTGCAATGACGCGATAGCCTGCCGCGTTGAGAATCGGCACCATGTGTCGATACAGAAAAGACCAAGTCGGTTGCCCATGCAGACATAGGATAATTTCGCCGTCTGGAGGGCCTTCGTCGAGATAATGCATCCGCAATTCGTCGCCTTCGAGATCGGACACAAAGACGTAGTTTGGTTCGAAGGCGTAGTCCGGCAGGTCTTCGAAGCAAGAATCTGGTGTTCGAAAGTAGTTCACGGAGTGTCTCTATCAAGTGACAAGGCGTTAGCAGTATAACGAGCGGGTAAACGTGCAACACATTGACATCGGTTAGAGCAAGACCGAGATTGTGGGGTATGGTCGACTTGCTTCCGATGCCGACGTCTATTCAATCCGGTGATGGTTGTCTGCGACGGTCGAAAGAAAACGTGTCGTCGGAGCAAGTGAGGGCACCCGGGCGTGTTCTTCGGGCAGTGGCGCGGTTGTCTCTCGCAGGATTTCCCATCGAGGTCGAAATTGGCGAAACAACCGCCGAACAACCGCGGCTGGGCGATTCGTACGCATATCGGCTGGATGTCAGCGAGACCAGGGTTCGGATCGAAGCCGATACACAGTGGGGTGCGCTCGCTGCCCTTACGACTTTGACGCAATTAACGCACGACGACTTGATCCCTTGTTGCGCCATTTCTGACGCGCCGCGGTTTCAATGGCGCGGTCTCATGGTGGATGTGGCTCGCCATTACATCAGCCTCGAAACATTGAGGCGAACCCTCGACGCGATGGGGTACTTTAAGCTTAACGTCCTGCACATCCACCTTTCCGATGATCAGGCGTTTCGTTATAGCGGGACCTTGTTTCCCGAAATGGCGAGCGCCGAGCACTACACAGCAAGCGACCTCGCAGCACTTGTCGCCTATGCGGCGGACCGAGGCGTTAGGATCGTGCCCGAATTGGATGTGCCAGGCCACACCACGAGCTGGTTAGTAACACATCCCGAGTGGGGCGCCGGCGGCGAGGTATCGGCGTCGTCAGCCTTCGGCCCTCACGAAACGGTCCTGGATCCCACCGGATCAGAACTTATGGACGCCTTGGGGCATATTTTCGGCGAAATCGCTGAGGTGTTCCCCGATCCATACGTTCATTTTGGAGGCGATGAGGTGCGGTCGAACGAGTGGCAAGGTTCGGCGGCCATTCAAGACTACATGCGAACCCAGAAAATTGACGATGTAAACGGACTGCAAGCGGACTTCAATCGACGGCTGGTATCGATGCTGGGGGGTCTTGGCAAAAAACCGGTTGGTTGGGATGAAATCTTGCATCCCAACCTTCCGGACAACGTTGTGATTCAGTGCTGGCGAGGGATGTTTGGGCGCGACGAAGCGCTCCAAGCTGGGTATGACTGCGTGATTTCAGCGCCGTACTATCTCGACCTATTCATGCCGGCCGGTGTTCACTATCGGTACGACCCTGAAGAGACAAAGGCGGACCTTGCGCGGATTGACGAACAGTTGCGGAACGATTCCCGCTTCGCCCATGTCGTGGGCGATATCGGGTGGGGAAAGGGGTTCACCGATTATCCGAAGCTAGAGACCGCAAAGAAGGGAAGAGTTTTAGGTGCAGAAGCCTGCATCTGGACGGAGCTCGTGAGCGATGAGTTGTTCGATAGACGTGTATGGAGCCGGATGCCCGCGATAGCCGAGCGTTTCTGGAGTGATCGTGAAGTCCGTGATGAGGGTGACATGTACCGGAGGCTTGAGCTCCACCACGCAAGACTCGAACAACACTGCGGTGTCGACGCGGTGACCGATCGGGACATGTTGCGCGTACTTGGACTGGAGCCGTTGATCGACATGCTTGAGCCGGTCAAGGGTTACACGCGGGTACTTGGAGAGGAATTATCGACGGCGAGAGGGCAGGGGCGTGATGTCACGCAGATCAAACGACCCTACACGGCCGACACGTTGCTCGACCGAGTGATTGATCGGATAGGGCCTGAAAGTACGGCGACTCGTCGCTTTGTTAGCGCGCTTGAGGTAGGCGAGGACACGACGGGATGGACGTCGGGTTGGCGGGAACAGCATCGGATTTTGATGGGACTCTTGTCTCAACGACCGGAACTTGCCGAGCTCGAAGAGGCTTCACGGGCGTTAGCCGAACTTGCGGATATCGTTGATGCTGGCGGCGAGGTCAGTCCGGCTTTAGCCGGCCCATATGGCGAGTACTTGCTGCCTGCTGTTTTTGCGGTATCGGCACATGATTCCTGAGGATGCAGCGAAACAGTGGAATCTAGACGGAGCGATCGAACGAATCTCCAGGGGGCGTATTAATTCAACCTTTTTGGTTGGAGGTACGCACGTACTGCAACGCATAAACGGTGACGTTTTCCCGAACCCCCCCGCGCTCATGAGAAACGCGGATAAAATCGCCAGCGTTGCGGGCGAATTAATTGTTCAACACCTCCCATCGAAACAAGGTAAGCCCTATTGGTCCGACGAAGCAGGTGGGGTATGGCGTATGTATCCGTACGTGCCTAGTCGAAATTTTGACGTGTTGCCGCATTCCCTCTTGACGCCAGTCGGCGCGATATTTGGTGATTTGCTAAGTCGTTTGACGACTCTTGATCGTGAACTAGAGACGTCAATCCCTGGGTTTCATGACATCCAGCTCTATCTACGATCCCTCGATGCGGTGCGTACGCTGGGAGAGGCAGACCGAGAACTTGAGTACGTGGATTTTCGGCGCAAACGACTGGTCGATTCAAAAGATGACACGCAAATCATCCACGGTGATTGCAAGGTCAACAACGTTCTGTTCGATCCGTCGACCGACAAAGCGATCAAAGTCGTCGATCTGGATACCCTTCGTGGGATTTCGGCGATTTAGTCCGGTCGATATTTGCGGGGACCGAGGAGTCGACGCGAGAAGCTCAGTTTTCTGATGCCCGGGTTAGAGCGGTGGTTCGAGGCTTTGTATCTACCTATGGTCCGTTAACAGATGTTGAGAAATTTGCCGAAGCGCCCGCCCACATGAGCTTTATGCTGGGCACCCGATTCTTGACAGATCATTTCGATAATGACCGCTATTTTGGTGTGATGCGTCGAGGTGAGAATCTTGATCGCGCGCGCGTTCAATTCACATTAGCGAAACAGTTTGACGAATCGGTCGAACGACTTGGCGAGATCATTACCGAGGTCATGGACTAATGTCGCTACGTCACCGTTAAACCGATGTGGAGGGTTCGTTTTCGATTCTCGTGACCCAATAGTCGGCATCGAAACTTTCGTCGCCAAGCAAATATCGCCAAAAACGTATGCGATTAATGTATTCAAGACGGCCGGTGTCGCCTTCGAACCAGGGCTGTGGACGGGTTAGAAGCGAAGCGATGTCGTTGGGATTCGTGGGTTCTTTGCGAAAAAAGATCGGCCGCTGTTGGAAATCTTCATCCGATAGATCGGATGTATCCCAGAGCCGCACTTGAGGAACGCTCGGGTTTAAACGAATTTTAAACATGTAACGAACCTCGTCGGAGCGATTGACGCCGCCGCCATGCCAGATGCCGTGATGCATGAAGATTAGCGTGCCTGCCGGACAAACCACGTGCTGTTGACCCCGAATGTTCTGATATCGTGCGATCGCAGATTCGCTCACGATCCGTAAGTGTGTGCCTGGTACGTAACGAGTACCCCCCATGTGGGGGCCCACTTCGTGAGGAAAATAGAAGATCTGTATATCGAATGCGCGACGAGGGTCGATGGTGGAATCTTGGTGCGTATGCTGCGATCGCTGAGGCACACCGGCGGCTTCGTAGAATGTCCTCGGACGCGCTAAATGCAGAAAATGATGATCGACTAGCGAGTTTGAACCGACCAGGCTTTCAATCGCTCCGCGAACCCTTGGTAAACGCACTAACCTGCCCAGCGCCGTTGTCTCCTTGTAGGCGGTTTCCAATACGGTCCCCGGCGTCACGGTGGGCAATTGCGAACGCGCCATGAAGTTCGTCAGCGTGTATGTAGATTGATGCGACCATTCTGCCCCCTTGGGCTTTTCGAAAGGACCCGCTTCGGCGAGAAATTGTTGATTAATCGAGTCGGGGACGATGCCATCGAGACGCAGCAATCCGTCGGCAGCGAATGTGGCCATTTCTCGGGAATTTAACTTGATGCTAGCACTCATCATCGACCAGCTTTTCGAAGAAAAATTCGTACTTCAAGTACCCGGTACGAAATTCGTCGCCCGGCGCATGAGCGGTGAGTGGTGAAGCTTGGATCAGACGCCAGCCGTCTCCCAGTGCCTCGACGCCTGAACGATACAACGGCTCATCCGAATCCCCGGCCATGTGGTCATCGATACCCGTACCGTCGTACTTGGCCCAGGCGATGACGTTTGCATCGAGAGCCGAACTGGAAAGATACAGCACCAGCACTTGTTGTTTTGTCGACATGGTTTGAGGATAACAGTCAAGCGAAGTGAGTCGGAGGTCAGGCGAACGGCGTTATGTCAACGCTTCGGGAAGGACGTGCGCGTGCCCAGTTGCAGTCTCGATGGCTTGAGCTGCCGCTAGGAGAAAGGCGTCGTTGCGCATGGGGGCGACGAGTTGAGCACCCACGGGAAGATTCCCAGAAAATCCAGCGGGTAGTGACAGCGCGGGACAACAAGAGACGCTGATCCAACTGCATGCTTCCATCCATTCGATGTAGTTTGACATGGGTACGCTGTCGACTTCTCGAACCCACTCGGTCTTTGAATCAAAAGGCAGGACTTGCGTCGTCGGCCCGATCAGCAGGTCGAATTGTTCGAAAAATTCATTCATTCGTTCGATCAGCGATGTGCGTGCAGGACCGACCCAATCGAGATCATCTTGAGTTAAAGCTTCACCAGCTTCCACGTTCCAGCGGATCGTTTCTTTCAATTGATCAAATTGATCTTGCGGGAGTTGTCGAAAGCGTCGGAAGTTGCTCGCGCGGAGAATGTGAAAGATGCGGCTGGCGTCACGGAAGTTTGGAGTGGCTTCGGTCACCATGGCACCCGCGGTTTCGAGATCTCGCATGAATCGACGCAGCGTTTCTCGAATCGGTTTTTCAATGGGCAAGCCTCCGAAGTCTTCGGTAAATCCGATTTTCAGGTCCTCAAGACGAATCGGGCTAATGCGGCGGAATGCACTGCCCTCGGTCTCCAATAATCCGGGCAGACGAGGATCCGGGCCGGCGAGAACTGAAAAGAGCAGCGCGACATCGGCGCATGTACGCGCCATCGGGCCCTCGGTGCTCAAATCGCTCCATGGGTTGCGCGAGGGATAAAAAGGTACACGCCCAGGCGAAGGTCGAAAGCCGACCACGTTGCAAAAGGCGGCGGGGTTACGTAGCGAGCCACCGGTATCGCTGCCGTCGGCGAGCGGAATCATTCGTGCTGCCAGCGCAGCGGCAGCGCCACCACTGCTTCCGCCGCAGGAACGAGAGGTGTCGTAGGGATTGCGCGTGAGACCGAATACGCGGTTATAGGTGTGCGAACCTGCACCAAATTCAGGAGTGTTGGTTTTGCCTAGGGTGATTGCACCAGCTTTACGCATTCGTTCGACAATAAGCTGATCGAAGTCGGGGATGTGGTCGGCGTAAAACGTTGCACCGTAGGTGGTGCGTATCCCCCGGGTTGGGACCAAGTCCTTGTGCAGGATCGGCAAGCCATGAAGTGGTCCCGTGATTTCCGCAGCATTATCGAGTTCGTCCGCCCGATTAAGGGCTAAGTCGAAGACGGGTGTCACAACGGCATTGATGGTCGGGTTGATCGACTCGATCCGCGCGATGTGAGCCTCTATCGCTTCACGAGAACTGATCTCCTTGGTGGCGATCCGGTGGGCGAGTTCGGTTGCCGTTAATAGACAGAGCTCGTTGCTCGTGTCAGTTTCCAGCGTATTCATTCGTTGGAGTGGTGGCTTTGATTAGCGTGACGATGGTCGGTGCCAATACGTATCAAGTCGTTGTTGAAGGAACCGAGGAAACTGAGTATCGCGTGATCATGGGTCCTGAGTACTACAGACATCTGTCGAGAGGGGAATTTACCCATGAATGGGTATTGGTCCAGGTGTTTCGGGTGTTACTCGAACACGAACCGAAGGTATCGATTCCCGCTCGATTTGACTTGGAGGAATTGATCGGGGGCAACCTCGAAGTTGAGCGCAACATTACCACCCGGTTAGCCCCATGAGTTCCAGTGCGTGATTTCGGATACGGGGGACCGCTTGGCTGGTTTAAAGTCGGTGCCAAGGGTATAGGCAACAGGTAGCAGCGCGGTCTGAGTTATGCCATCTGGAATACCTAGCAGTGCCGCTGCGTCATCGGCGTGGGCTAAGTGCAGCGTTGTCAGACACGACCCAAGGCCGCGTGCCCGAAGCGCCAGTTGGAAACTCCAAACCGCCGGATAGATCGAAGCGTAAAATCCTGCCCCCGCCAGGCCATTGGGTGGATTGCCCTGAATACATGGAATGACATGTACTGGCACCTCATGAAGGTGCTCCATGAGATACATCGCTGAGCTAAACACGCGTTGGGTTTGCGCGTCAGCCCCAACAGACGCCTGTTCGCTGGCTGCTGCGAGATAGCCCTCGGCGCTGCGGCGGTAGAGTTCTGCTAGTTTGGTTCGTTTCTCGGCATCGTCGATGACAATCCAACGCCATCCTTGTGTGTTCGAGCCCGTTGGTGCTTGCACGGCCAGTTGCAGACATTCGTCAATAACTTCTTTGGGAACGGGTTTAGTCAAATCCAACCGTTTACGGACCGATCGGGTTGTATTTAATAACTCATCGCATGTCTTCTGATCGAGTGCCATGTCTATCCATTGGTTAGTTGTGTCCCATTTGTATGCTAACGCTTCTCGCGCCGAAACGAAGAGACGGGAGTGTTTGAGAGATTGATTGTGGTCTAAACGGCGGCGACTAAAGACCCCAACATTCGAGATCGTTCGCGAAGATTAGGGAGCCTTTATAGGACTCTCGAATCGCAGCTTCTGACGCGGACTCAATGCCGAAAGTTCGTTTGGCTCGAGAGCCAAGAACCAAAAAACGTACGTTACTGGCGTTGGCAAGCCGTCCTATCTGAGA
>JAKUTI010000051.1 GCA_022448765.1 Pseudomonadales bacterium | reverse complement strand
CTGCGCCCACATGGTTAAACCCGACCCAGCCGGCGGTGGCATTCGCGTACGAAAGTGCTGCAAAAAATTGGAGTTGTTCGGCGAGGGTCAAATTATCGCCACCTACCTCCGCTGGAACCTTGACCAAGGGCACTCTGATCGCTCGCATGATGTCCACCAAGGATTCCGGAGCACTTCCCTGGCGGTCCGCCTCCACCGCGGTCCGACCAAGTTCTTCGTCGTGAGTTCGGATAACTTCAACAAGTTCTTCGATGGAACGCGACATTAATAAATCCTCAAGCCGCTATTCGATCTGGGTTTCTTCGACCACGGAACTTCTCGCAGCAATTTCTTCGTCTCGCATTCGACCGCTCTCATCGGCTGACAGGACAGTGCGCGACCGAGTGATAGGCAGGTTCGCCGGTCCAAACGTATTGCGATTCTCAAGGTCAATGCAATCCCTCGCCTGGTAGACATTGATCAAGCCGATCTTGCTCTCGTTTGTGTAGTTCGAGTTAGCTCTATGCATCAACCAAGAGTCAAACACTAAGACGTCCCCCGGCATAAATTCTGGGGTGATGGCGCGCGCCTCATACGTGTCGAACCCGACGATTACACGTTTCTTAACGGGCCATCCTTCGACTGCCTCGTAACCTCGGTCAAACACGCCGTCACGGTGGCTTCCGGGAACGAGTGACGTACCACCAGTATCTCGACCCATCGCATGGAGATAGGTAATGGCGCAACCGTTTTTGTAATTTGACAGGGGCACATAATCCGGAGCGTCTTGGTGCCAACCGTGGAAATCGTTATTCAGCTGCGGTGTCTTAATCACTGCAGCGGATTGAAATCCGTTGATATCCGGACCGTAGAGGTCACAAAAGACTCTGGCCAGCTTGCGCGTGCGCATATGCGCTTCGAATCTTTCGTGCATCAAAAATATATCGTTGATATAGGTGACGCGATTCGGATTGATATCGTCTCCGGGCTCCTTTGTCCACGGGTCGAAACCGACCCCACGCGCACCGCGTGTCGCCTCCGACAGGACGTCCGCTGCCGCATCACGTAACTCAGCAATTTCAATTGAAGAAAAAAACTCGCGAAGAATGAAGTAGCCATCTGTCGCAAATTGGTTCTTCAGATTTTCGGTCAGTGAAATCAGCAAAGCACCTCTTCCACCCATTGCTTGGGTACCACCCATTGAGAATACCCCGGCAGTCGAGTTTGCGTCTCACGTGGCGCTGGCGAAAAAACTCAGCGGTGAATGGTGCCGAAGACTGACGTGAGAGCGTCATGGTGGGAGGGGTGGTGAACCAATACCGATTTACACGCTGAGATGAGACAACAATCCATCGATACGGCTACACTCGCTGGCTCTTGAAATGCGTATACCGTTTCGATCCGTCGCAGTGAGGGGCTTTTAATGGGGAACGTTCCATCGCACAGTCCTGACTACGCCTGGGGAGACCCGCCCAATCCTGGTGAATGCGATCCTTATATCTTTCTCGAGGAAGCGATCCACAAACTTATTCGCAATAACGTGAAATACGGGGCTTTGGTTACCGACATACCATGGTCAAACGTTAACAAACCCCTTAACGAAAGCTCGATCAGCGTAGTTTCGACCGTTGGCCTTTCTATGGCAAACGACGAACCCTTTGACATGGAGACCGAACGTAAGCGGCCGACTTGGGGCGACCCGAGCTGGCGACGATTGGATCGAGACGTTACCGAAGAATCAATTGCAGCAAATCATTTGCACATTGAAACTAGCTACCTGTTAGAAGACTTAGACGTCTGTTTCCCTGTCCCGTTACTAAGGCGACTTCAACGGGAAAAAGTTGTTGGAAACGTCGCACCGAACCATTACTCCATCATGGGGTTTCAAGGTTCGGACCTTCGTCGAATCAAGCCGAGTTGCGTCGCGATCGCAGACGCTATGGTTAACGACGATGTTGACCTCGCGCTGCTTGTCCCCGTCTGACCCCAATGCCAACTGACGGCCGGTCTGGCCGCACGCGAGATCGAACAACGAGGCATCCCAACGGTGGTATTGAACTCTATCTGGTCCTTTCAGAAAATTTCGGGTATGCCGAGAGTCGCGGCAATCGAATTTCCTATGGGCAGGGGGCTCGGCGACGTCGGCGACGCCGAACTGCATCGAGACATTCTGCTCGCAACGCTCGACGTATTTATACAAGCGAAATTGCCCGGGTGGGTCGAGCACTTACCGTTTAAGTGGCCTCATCCTGTCGAAGAGACAACGTGGTTACCGGATCCACCTCCTCCCTATTTAGAGATTATTCGCGAATCCATCGACGATATCGTGGCACGAATTCGGGAACGATCCGTAAAAGAGCCCTAACGAACAACCGAACGTTGCGCGACGCAGCTCACAAAGTTTTTAGCCAAAAAAGCAGCTTCAGTGCACCGTTCTCGTATGCGGAGGATCGTCCCGATATCGGCCGAGACGATCCTCTAAGGGTCAGAATCTAGGTATTCGGTGGACCTTGTATGATCCAGGTTCCGTCGTACGCCAGTCGATCGCCGCAGGTCGCGACCGAATCGAACTCGGCTTGTACCTCCTGACCATCCGCAATGAACGTATTCATACCCGTAGCTTTCTCTGCATCGGTCTCCCAATAATTCGCCCAAACCGTATCGTACTGATCGGGCGCGATTTCCGACTGCGTAGCCGAAGCAACGTCGAAATCGGGATAGTGAATGGAGTAGAAGTAACCAGACGGACCATTGGTCTCTTCGTATGCGGCCAGGAACTTCTCGTACGGACCCGTCAGGATAGCCGGCAAGTCATCTGCATTCTTGCCTTCGTTGAAACTGCAAAACATAAAGTCGACGGCGGCCGGCGGATTCTCCCACGTCCATGGACGACTGGGGGACCGGGGAACTTCTACATTAAAGCCCCACAGGTTTTCAAAGTTCTCTCCCCCACAGGCCTCGACATCGGGATGCAATGCATCAATCTTCGCTTGTGCGTCTGCCTCTGTCCAAGCTTGCCAAACGGTATCTCGCGTCTCTTTGTTTGGCCACCAGAGCGCATCAATGTAATCAAACTCATCCGAAGTCCATCCATCGGGATGCAGGCGGTACGCGTTTAAAGACTCGCCCCCTAATTCGTCAACGAGCCGATTTGTGTCGGCCAGAAGCGCGGCCATGCTGTCTTCGTTCGCGTTCGTTCCGCTTGAACACCACATGTACTCCACGTAAAAACTAGACGCCAATTCCTGGTCAGACGCCGCATGTTCGCTACCAGAACTCGTTTCATTCGCCTCGGGTAAATCGTCTGCTTGTTGACTACAAGACACCAAGAAGCCCATCGACACAACGAGCACAAGCATTTGCTTAAATTGATTCATTCTTCGTTTTCCGCATACGTATAGCGCTAGATCATCACGGCTACCGCACGAACTCAACCCCTAAGGCTGCCTTGGCTCGCCGATAAGACGACGAACCGAGCTTCCAGCAAATGTGACCATCCAGGGCGAGCCTAACGTTGGTCCGAACCCGAGGTTCTGGAGTTATTCGGCGAAATCGCGACCTTTCGTTTTAGCAACTTCGCGCGCGCTCGGATTGACGGATTCGCGAAACGGAATCTCCACGACCAACGCCTCCACCGCAGTGCCTTTGGTCTCACTGTACTCTTCAGGCAGTTCGACCAGAAGATCGGTGCCAACTTCAGCCAAGCCCACGGGCACCCAACCGAGCGCAATATTGGTGTTGAGTTCAGGCGACCACCAAGGGGAAGTGACGTACCCGACACGTGCTGAATTCGTATCGGAGATTAGCCAAAAGTCGGGGGCGTAGTCATCAATCGGTTTGCCCCCCAAGGTAAGGCCGACCATCTTCATCTTAAACGGAAATCCGCCGCCATCGATGACCGCCCGTTGGCGTTCCAGTTCGGCCTTACCGACATAATCCGCCGCCTTATTACGCGGAACCTGATACGCCAGATTTACCTGGAACGGCGAAGACTCGAAATCCATATCTTGACCCCAAGAGAGAATACCCGCGGCAATACGACGATGGTGCGCCGGCGCAATAACTTGTAGACCGAATTCTTTCCCCGCATCGAGAACCGCATTCCACACGGTTTCAGCGTGAATATGTGCATCCTTGACGTAAATCTCGTAGCCCTTCTCTCCGGTGAAGCCGGTCTGACTGACGATGACCGAAGCGCCCTCGACTTCCGCTTCGAGCAATCCGTAATAAGGTATTTCTCTTACCGGTTCACCCACGAGCTTGGCGAGCAAATTCTCCGAAAGCGGGCCTTGAATTTGCACTGGGCAAACGTCTATCTCGTCAATAGCGACGTCAAATTTACAGCCAACGTTGACTCCCTGCAGCCAAAACATGAGGTCGCTGTCCGATATCGAAAACCAGAACTCGTCTGCTGCGGGTCGAAGCAGTACGGGATCGTTCAGAATGCCCCCTTCCTCGTTACAAAGGATGCAGTATTTGCCGTTACCCGGCTTAATCTTGGATGCATCCCGCGTAATCACGTAATTGACAAACGCTTCTGCATCGGGTCCTTGGACGCGAATCTGACGCTCGACGGCCACATTCCACATGGTGACGCGGTTCACAAGCGCATCGTATTCCGCCATGGTGCCGCCATCTTCAGGCCGAACATATCCTCTGGGGTGGTAGATTCGGTTATACGTTGTTGCTCGCCAACAACCAGCCTCAATGGACAGATGCCAAAAAGGCGATTTGCGTACCCGTGTCGAAATCAGCATTTCAACCGGCGTACGACCGCTTTGTCTTAAGTTGTATGGGACAACGCGATCGCTTTGATCGACGTTGGGATGATTTGGGTGATTCAAGCGTATTCCTCCGTTATCTGGTGTTACGCGCGGACGCGCTTATTGTCGGGGTCATACAACGAACCGCGACCAGCAATCTGAACGGTCATCGGGTAATGACCGTCCTCATTTTCGTTAAAGTATTCGAGAACGAGTTTCTTTCCCCGCAGTGCAATTGGGCTAGGGAGGTACCCCATCACCACGTGCTTGCCAATCGAAGGGCAATACGAGGTGCTCGTGGCGAATGATCGGCGACCGAGTGAATCAACGGGAACGTCTAGTGTATCCGCGTCAAGGATCGGGGAGATGCCCACGGGATAACGAGGTGGTCCGTCACCGACGCTTTGGGAGTCGATGGTCATCGTGCACAGAAGTGCAGACGGTTCCTGATTCCGATGCGATAAATGCGCCCGTTTTCCCTCAAAATCGGCAGGTTTTACTTGCGGTCGTTGCACAGCCGACTCGCAGGCGTTGTATTCAGTCTCAAGATCCGCCCCTTGCAAACGAAACGATTTTTCGAGTCTTCTGCTAGTCGCGTATGTCTCGATCCCGACCGGAACAACGCCCTCATCCAGACAAGCATCGAACAGCGCCATACCCTCTCGTGAATCGTTATCAAGATAGATCTCCCAACCGCTTTCGCCCACGTACGAGATTCGCGCAGCCCAAACCCGCATCGTGGTCCCATTCGGCAATCGCAATTCCAAGTCCTTTGCTGTTGCAAAGGCAAATGCGTCGTTGGCCACCACTTCCTCGCCCGCAAACCGAGCCAGTACTTCTCGTGCTTTTGGACCCCACAAACCAAGAGTCGCCAGGTCGTGTGTACGAATCGCAATGTCGGCGTCCAGACCAAGGTCGTCCCGATGGTTGCGAATAGTGACCCAGTCACGATTCCCGTCCGCTCCGCCAGTTACCACTCGGTATCGATCTTCGCCAAGCCGCGAAATGGTTAGATCCGCGTGGACACCACCTTGTTGATCAAGAAAGTTAGTGTAGATAACTCGTCCGTTCGGTGTGTTGCCACCCACCTTAGCAACCGAAAGAAATTCCAGAAGTCTTTCCGCATCGGGCCCCTCGATATCGAAGATGGCGAAGTGGGATAGGTTGATCATGCCTACCGAGTCGCTCATCGCCAAATGCTCTGCATTCGCCACTTCATAGGGGACATGGCGCCGATCCCACTCATTCTCGCGTACCGGAATTTGTGAGAGGTACTTGCTCAAACTTTCGCGATTCGATTCATACGCCAATGCCCGTTCCCACCCAGCAATCTCGTTATCGAAATACCCTCCTAACTCTTGCTCGCGTTCGTAAAATGGGCTAACAAAAATCGGTCGCTGTGAGAGATACGGTTCGCGAGGATGGATCGGTGGGGTATAGATTGTCTGAGCATTCTCGAATACACGATCACGAACAAAATCCGGGGTTTTCTGGGCCGGGTAAAAACGTGCGATATCAAACGAGTGCATATCCATCTGTGGTCGACCCGAAGTCATCCACTCAGCGCATAGCCGCGCACAACCCGGTCCGTCCTTGACCCAAACCGCCTCGCATAACCAAAAACCCCTGACTTCAGGGCTCTCACCAATAAGCGATGCCGCGTCCGTCGTCACCGACAGCAGCCCGTTGAATGAACTGCGCTCATCCCAACCCAGCTCTTGAAGAATCGGTACGGTACTAAAACCCTTTTCCAGCGGCTCAGCAATTTCGTCTAAAGCGAGGTGCCGCATCGAAAGGGACGTCATGGTCTTATTGGGGTGGCCAATATCTCTGGGTTCAATCAGACGAGGATTTACTTCTTCGTAATATCCCCATTCAAGCATGCCACCATGGATGCGGCCCGTATCTCGCACATAGGCGGAGTTGCCTTGGTCGCGAAAAAGCGGGTGGACCAGAAATTCCTCGGTTCCTTGAATAGTTTCTAGCGGTCCAAAAAAGAGAAGCGGGTGTTCCACCGGTGATAGTGGGATAGGAACTCCCGCCATATCGCCAAGCAGCGGGCCCCAGATGCCCGAGGTAATCACGACACGAGCCGTACGAATGGTACCGCTGTCCGTATGTACGCCCACGATGCGTCCGCCAACAATCTCAAACCCGGTCGCCGGTGTATCGGCAAACGTTTGAAGTGCGCTTTTTTTTCGGGCTCGATCAACCATCTCAGCGGCCACGTCTTGCGATCTGGGAACCACCAATCCGGCATCGGGATCCCACATCGCACCCCGAATGGAGTCTTCATCAAGTAACGGAAATTTGGTCGCTGCCTCTCGCGCCGAAATTAGACTTACGTTGGTCCCAAACGCTTTGCCCGAACCAACCTTTCGCTTCAGCTCCTCCCAACGAGCATCATCTCCTGGGCGGCATACCTCCATTCCCCCACGTTTCAGAAAGAATCCGTTGTCCTCATAAAACCGTCGACTATAGGCCGTGGTCCAATTGCTCAACTTGTCGTGTGACGTGTTGAAAACAAAGTCGGACGCATGAGACGTCGAACCAATATCGGAAGGGATGACCGACGACTTTTCCAAACCGACGATGTTGCTTACGCCGAGCTCGGCGAGCCAATACGCAAGCGTCGATCCGACGATACCACCCACGCCTACAATGACGACATCTGCAGTTTCAGGCAGCTTTCGTTTTTCCATCTTCCCGTCGCCTTGGAGCAGCAAACGTGGCGCGCCAATTCTTGCACTCACGGGGCGAGAAATGAACACGTTTGTTCATGCCTTTGCGATCGAATTATGTCTGAAAGTTTTTATTCCAATATCGCCACGTTTCACGAGTGATAGAAGAATCTGACGGGCATAATTCGGTGTAGGCTTATCACCCCTTCACGTCTCGGTGGTCTCCCGTTGATACTCATTCGCCTATGTAAAGCAATATTCTTCCTGGCTATTGTTGGACCTCTCCCGGCGCTCTACGCAAACAACGGATCCCGTTCGGTCGACAATGCGCCAGTCGCGGGCCCAGAACCCACGCTGGATTCACTCCTGGTACCGGGACCCCATAGTGTCGCGCAACTGCGAGAAATTGACGGACTACGAGACGGTCCCCTTTACCGCGGTGCCACCATTTTCTATCCGATAGAACTGTCTCACCCTCTTGCCAGTGTCGTGATCGTTCCGGGATGGTCAAGCTCGGAGCGCTCGATCCGAAGATGGGGGCCCTTTTACGCGTCTCACGGTATCGTCACCATGACAATCGGGACCAATAACCCCCCTCGAGATTTTCCCCAAGAACGTGCCGACGCTCTCATCGATGCAATGGCCACCCTGCGCGCTGAAAACACAAGGGATGGCTCACCGATTTTCAAAAGGCTTGACCTATCCCGTATCGCCGTCAGCGGTTGGTCGATGGGTGGCGGCGGCGCGCAATTGGCCGCCATGCAACACCCATCTCTCAAAGCCGTAATTGGTCTTTGCCCCTGGCACGAACCCCCGGTCGTTTTTGATCACCCCGTCCCGTTGCTGATCATCGGCGGCGAAAAGGACCGTCGCGCACCGTTCAACGAACACGCGTTAGCACACTACTGCTCGACACGATCGGTAACGCCAAAGTTGCTGTTTGAAGTCCGCGACGCCGGGCACTGGATCGCGAATGGACCGAAGGGCGTGTACCGCGATACCGGGAATGGCGATGTCGGCAGGATTGCGCTGGCTTGGCTCAAGGTATTCCTTGAGGGTGACGAGCGTTACCGGAAGTTCTTGTTGGCAGAACCTCAATCCGCGAGTCGTTTCGAATCCAACATACGAAGTGCCGATGCAGCCATGGAAGGCTACCCGTCCGGCGATATTGACTCCGTGTGCGACACCATAGACGGCCGATGATGGGCAATAAGGTATCGCTTAAATCGGTTCCGCTATAAACACGGGGATGGTTCGAGAGGTTCTCTCTTTGTAGTCAGCGTATGGCGGAAATGCTTCCACTGCGGTCGCCCAAATTCTGTCCCGCTCGTCGGCGTCCTCAACCTCTCGCACCCTCATCGTCGACACTTCAGTGGCGTCACGAATTTCAACCGTAGGATTCGCACGAAGGTTGTATACCCATACGGGGTTCTTAGGCGCTCCGCCCTGAGACCCGACCAGGACGTATTTGTCACCGTCCTTCACCCGCATTAACGGCGTCTTTCGGATGGCCCCGGTCTTATTGCCGGTATGGGTCACAATGACACAAGGTAGCCCAGTGTCCATAAGGCCCACGCCTTCGGTTCCACCACTACCTTCGTAACGTTCCACATGCTCGCGGACCCATTGAACAGGGGTTGGAATGTATTCCGCCATGTTTGATCTCTCCGTATCTTAACTAATCGATGAATCTTACTATTTCACGGGCGGAAACTGCGGGTCACGAGTAACGCGCAATTTCGCACGAGGCTTTGTTACTCTCCTAGCAAGAAAAGAGACCCTGTTCCATGGGGCTCGTTGGCCTTGGAGGTCTAAGGAAACATGAACATTCGACGAATGACCCTTCCTTTACTACTACTTGTGGCGTCGGTGCCGTTAGCTGCTGACGAACACGTCATCACCACGTCATCACACCGCCTGACGGAAATTGCCAATGGCGTCTACCTGGCGCAAACCACGGCTCCGCTCTTCAATAGCAATTCACTCGTTATCGTCAACGAAGACGATGTGGTTGTGGTCGATTCCCACATCACGCCCGATAAAGCACGGGAATTGATCCAATCAATTCGGGCCATTACGTCCAATCCGATCACCACATTGATTAACACCCACTTTCACTACGACCACGCGCACGGAAACCAAGTGTTTGGCGACGACGTACAAATCATCGGGCATGAATACACCCGCATGAAAATGGCCGGCACCCCGCTGCAAGAAACACAGTACGTATTAGCAACGAGGAGAAACAAAGAGACCATTGCCAACGTCACAACCATGCTTGAAAACACGACCGACGAAGAACGGCGGAAGGGGTTAAAGAATTATCTTGATCTCGCGCTGACACAAGAGAAATCGTGGGCCGAAATTCAGCCCGTCGCGCCGGATACCACGTTAGATCACCGGATGACTATTTTCCGAGGCAGCAGAGAAATTCAACTGCATTTCTTAGGACGCGCCCACACCGGCGGCGACGTTACCGTTTACTTGCCGGCGGAAAAGCTCGCTTTTACCGGCGACATGATGCTTCAGGGACCGTCGTTTCTTGGCGATGGCTACGTGGATGAGTGGGTTCAAACGCTAGAAAACCTAAAAGGTCTGCCCTTCGAGACTATTGTCCCGGGTCACGGCAACCCTTTCACCGACCGCGATCTAATTGACCATGTGCAAGCGTATTACGAAGATCTTTGGGGCAAAGTTGCGAAGATGCACGAGCAAGATATTCCGGTTGGGGACGCCGCTCGGGAGGTCGACATGACTAACCATGCCTCTACGCTCGGTGTTCGTCGGAAAGGCGTCGATCCGCAAGCCGTTGGCAGGATTTACGCTAGACTCGAGGGCAGTGATTAATCCGGGAGACTGTACGCGAAATAATCTGCTCCCGCGGGCGGACCCATGCGACCGCCGCCCGCGGAAATGACGACGTATTGTTTGCCATCAACGGTATAGATTGCGGGCGTTGAAAATCCGGCGGCTGTCAAATCCGTTTCCCACAGAACTTTGCCATCACGGGTGTCGTAGGCACGAAACTTCTTATCAGGTGTTGCTGCAATAAAGATTAAACCCGAGGCAGTTACAACAGGTCCGCCATAACTCACCGCGCCAAGCCCCAGATCCGGATGAGTTGGATAATTACCAAAAGGAACGCTCCAGACGATATCGCCCGAAGCCACATCAATAGAATTAAGCGTCCACCACGGCGGGGCGGTACCCGGTAACTGTTCATGATCCCGAAGATACGTATAGCAGCAGTGCGTGTAGGAAACCTCTTCGGTCGGTTCATCGACGACGGGTTCCGGGGCCACAATATGGGTAATGATGCGACCACGAACTGTTCGGGTTAGGTGAGAAAAACTAGGCATCCGATCACCGCCCTCGTTAATCACCTTCGCGATCTTTCGGTAATTCATGCGCTCTAGAATTCCAAGTAGGGCAGGACCCGCTTCGGTGCCCTCAAGTTTTGCACCGTGACAGGATCCGCAATGCTCGGCATATGCACCAGCGTTGCTAAAACCTACGGGTATCTCCGTCAAGGTTAGGATGCCGGATTCGTTGTTCGCGTTTAGGATCAACCGGTTGTTGGCCGGATCAAACGCCGATCCCCCCCATTCCGCTCCGCCGTCGTACCAGGGTGTAATCAAGACGGTCCCCACTTTGGGCGGAGCCCATGGACGAAGATCCCAATCTTTAATCAAGGCTTCGACATGTTTGGTCGCCTCTGGACTTCGCTTTGTTATCTCAAAGGTCTGTCGACTAAAGGACACGCTCGAGACCGTTTGTACGGGAGACGGTTCTTCGCCTGGCAACGTACTTGGCAGCGTGTCGACGTCGATCAACGGGTACATCGGTGTACCTGTGTCACGATCAAAGACGTACAGATGCCCCGATTTTGTCGTCAGCGCCACGCCGTCGATCACTTGCCCATCACGCTCGAATTCGACCAACGTCGGCGGAGATGGGTTATCTCGATCCCATAGATCGTGACGAACGACTTGGTAGTACCAGTTGAGTTTCCCTGTTCTGGCATCAATGGCTAGCAAGCTATTCGCGAACAGGTTATCGCCGAGGCGACTTGCCCCATAGAAATCCGGAGTCGCCGACCCTGTCGGGGCAAACAGTACCCCTCGTTCTTCATCCAGGGTCATTCCCGTCCAAACGTTCGCGCCGCCGGCCTCGGCTAAGGCACCCTCCGCCCAAGTTTCTGAACCCGGAGTCCCCGGGGCAGGAATGGTGTTGAACGTCCAGATTAATCGGCCGTCAACGGCACTGAACGCGCGCACCGATCCAGGATAGGCATCTGCATTTTCGGTAGTCGAGAAGCCCAGCATAATCATGTCCTCGAACACGACCCCTGGCGCCGTCACGCCAATATAGCTTTCTGGGCCCGGTGGTCGTAAATCGACACGACCATCGATCCCGAATTCTTCAATGGGGCTACCATCATCAGCATCAAGTGCGATCAGCATACGACCAGCCGTATAAAAAATACGTCGGTCGTCGTCTTTCTCCCACCACATCAAGCCACGCTGAGCGCCCTGGATTTCAGGATCCGTGCGCCACAGCACATCCCCGGTAGCCGCATTCAATGCAAATGCAACAAGCTGAGGCGACAAGCCGTATAGAACGCCATCGATCACCAGTGGACTGGCGTACATCGAGCCACCCCTTTCACTCGACGTGTACTTCCATGCGAGCTCTAGCTGGTCAACGTTGCCTCGGTTTATCTGCGTGAGATCTGAATAATGTCGTCGGCCTGCATCACCGAGATAAACAGCCCAATCCGTGTCTGTATCTACCGGAAGCGTGTCCATCCGGTCGGGGGAACAAGCCCCCAATAGAGATATAGCAAGAGTGATCGACAACTTATTCACGACTTAGCCATACAAGCACATGAGCGTTAGTGCCATCAACCCAGCCTGTGTATCGAGGTAACAAAATTCCGTTGCAGCAAGCGTTATACCGCCCACCTAATAACTAAGGAGGCATTTAGCTAGAAGAAGTGTTCATGGCCTCGCGGTAAGGGCCCATGTTCATTCCAGGATAGCGTTGCCCCACCGAGTCGATAGTTTCAGCGGTCCAGTACCGATCCCCGGGAGCTGCAAACCCAAGGACTGTTCTTTGCACTACGGATAAAGACTCTAAATAACGACCAGGCATATTGGCTAGACGAGGCGCGAGGCTTTGCCAGTTGATCCACTCGGCCTCCCGATGCCGCCAAACGTGATGGTGTGTATAACGCGTTGTGTTTAGGGCGGCTGGCGTACCACGGTGCCACGCATCAAGGCGATACAAAATACATGTGCCTGGTTTGTAGTAGACCGGTTTCTCGTCGGTGTAGCGTTGGTTCACCTTAGCAATGGACCTCGGTCCCGAGGATATCGCTGCTGAACCATTGTTTGTTCCAATCACAAAATTGGGAGGGTTGAAGGTCTCGGGTTCGTAGGTTGTGAGTTCTCCTGCCGACGCTTTGGCAAAATGCGTCGAACCGCCAGATTCTTCCACATTGCTGTAATAGCAGAGGCAGACCACCGCCTCGGGCGCGGTCGTTCGGGGGGGGACAAGCAGCGTATTGTTGCCGTAGTCGACATGAATATCTTGATCGCCTTCGATCTGCAAAACGCCTCCTGAATGTGAGCTGAGACCATGCTTTGCTATGACATGCGATTGACTGAGACGGATATTAATTGTCTCGGTCTCCATTAGTTGAGCAGCTGCAGCCAGTGCGCGTGGGTACACACTCATGTGGTT
>JAKUTI010000050.1 GCA_022448765.1 Pseudomonadales bacterium | reverse complement strand
GGGGTGGCGATCAGTTCCGGCACGAGTTCTTAAGGATCATTCCCAATAATCTGCTGCCGGCTATCGTTGACCACAAACCCACGGATGGCGGCGATCCCGTCACTATATTCGAATCTGGTGCGATTCTTGAGTATCTAGCTGACAAGCAAGGTGAGTTTCTTCCTGCCACGCCACGGGAAAGAGCCAGGGTGATGCAATGGGTGCATTGGCAGATGGCCAATCTGGGACCGATGATGGGTAACGCCAATCACTTCAAGAACTACGGGCGTAACATCGTCGAGGATCCTAAACAACTTGAGTACGGGATTAAGCGTTTCGTTGGCGAGGTCGATCGATTATCGGGGGTGATGGACGCGCAACTATCTGTTAACGAATATTTGGCAGGCTCGGAGTACACCATTGCCGATATGATCACGTGGCCTTGGGCCATGTTGATCGGGCGTATGCTCGATGAAGAAATGTGGGCAACGTTTCCGAATCTAAAGCGGTGGGTGGATGATGTTCGTGAACGGCCAGCGGTAGAGAAAGGCTATCGGGTGGGCCGCGATTTGGGTCGACGCGAATTGTCGGCGGAAGAAGAAAAGCAACGTCGCGAACTACTCTTCAATCAAACCAACGAAACAGTCCGTCAAGCGCGCGAAGAAGCGGTTCGGGCGGTCACATGAAAGGCGATCTAATCCAGCTCGATCGCGAGGGCGACGTTTTTGTGCTGTCGATGAAGGCCGACGAAAACCGATGGAATACGTCGTTTGTTCGTGCGTTTAACGCTGCGCTCGATGAGGTTGAGACGTCCTCAGATCCAATCGCCATGGTCACGTCGTCGGTCAACGAAAAATTTTTCTCTAACGGACTCGATTTAGAATGGATGGCGGCAAAGGACGAGCATCCTGGCGGCGATCGGGACGTCTTTGGAAGCGAATACATGGCACTTTGTGCTCGCTTGATCACGTTTCCCGTCCCAACGGTGGCAGCTGTGAATGGCCATGCCTTCGGTGCTGGATTCATGATCGCGCTTTGCCACGACCTGCGGATCATGCGAGAAGATCGAGGCTACTTGTGCGCGAATGAAGTGGAACTCGGCATGACGATTCCAGAGCCTGAGTTGGCACTTTTTCGACATAAGATTCCGATGGGTGCTTTTCACGAGACGGTTGTGCTTGCGCGACGCTGGACGGGCCCGGCAGCCAAGGACGCCGGTTTCGTGCACGCGACGACGAGTTTGGAGAACGTCCGTCCGGTCGCATTGCAGACCGCGGAGCGGCAGCTCGGCGTGGCGAAGAACCGGGAAGTGTTGGGGTGGATGAAGGAACGTTTGTACGGTGAAAACGCTGCTATCAACGAAACCCATGGCGCGGCTCACATGCTGCGTAACCCGGGTGAATTTTCTCGGGTCCGAGGTGCGGAGAGATAGTCACGCATTTTCTAGGGGAACGGCTGCCACTCTCTAGCCTAGTTTTGTTCGTAGGCGTAATGGCACGGCGTACTTAGACATGCGACTGAAGCCATGCAAATATACGGTTCCAGCGGGTCAGGCCCTCGGGTTGTGGCCAAGGAAGAGTTAAAACGTCTCCTTGGGCAGATTTATTCAGCCGATTGTGGTTGATCCGCCGTCACAGGGAAGGGTAACCCCGGTTAGGTAGGATCCAGCCCGTGATGAGAGAAATATAGTTAGACCCGACGCGTCTTCCATCGATCCCCAGCGCTTCATTGGGAAGCTTTCCCGCACTTGAGCCTCCATTTCGTCGGTCGCGTAAAGCGGCGCGGTCATTTTTGATTTGAAGGGCCCTGGAGCGATCGCGTTAACGTTGATGTGGTCGTCGATGAGATCTCGCGCCATCTGCGCAGTCAATTGACCTAAGCCTGCTTTGGCGGCGACATAGGAATAGTTTCGTAGTCCACCCGGCTTAAGTCCGTTAACAGAGGTGACGTTAATGATGGAACTTCGCTGTTCCGGAGTCGCAGCGGCGCGAAGTTGGGGTAGCAACGCTTGGGCGAGAAAGAATGGGCTTTTGACATCCAAATCCATGACCCGATCCCAGGCCTTTTCGGTGAATTCGTCGATATCTAAGCTCCACGTTAATCCGGCGTTATTGACCAGGACGTGCAGTTTGTCTTCCGTCGCTTGGAGCGTTCGGGCGAGTTCCTGGCAGCCCGCGATGGTTGAAATATCGCAAGGGATGGCGACGCATGCTCCGAATTGGGAGAGCTTCGCCTCCGCTTCTCGGCAAGCGTCTTCCTTCCGCGACGAGATATAGACTCGTGCACCGCAGCGAACCAAACCCTCGGCAATCATCAAGCCAATGCCTCGGGTGCCTCCGGTAACCAGAACGACCTTGTCTCTCACCCCAAATAGATGTTCATAAAATGTTTCGCTCATGGCTGGTAGCGTACAACGTCGCGCCTTCGCTAGCATGTTTTTTCGTAACCGGGGCTGGAGAAGATTTCATGCGCCAAGAAGTCCAGATAGAAATCCTGCGCGAATTGATGGGTCAACTTGATGCAGGTGTAAATGCAGACGCCGGTGGCATTCGCATGTGCCCGACAGATACCTACACAAGCCAAGACTTGTTGAATAAAGAATGGGGAACGTTTTTCCTGGGTCATCCGCAGGTGATCGGCTTGAGCGGTGATCTGCCTGAGCCCAATTCCTTTATCACGTGTGACGACGTGGGGGTCCCGGTTCTTGGTACTCGAGATGCGTCTGGGAAATTTCGAGCATTTCTGAATTCTTGCCGACATCGAGGCTCGATGGTTGTGCATGAAAGACGGGGCACGAGCTCGAAGTTCTCATGCATGTTTCATGGGTGGACGTATGACTCGACGGGCTCGCTCGTGGGTATTCCGATGCGGGAGCATTTCGGCGAATTTGATTCAACATGTCGGGGTCTCATTGAACTGCCGGCAATGGAAAAACATGGATTTCTCTGGGTCAGCATGGACCCTGAAGGGACTATTGATGCCGATGGTCTGTTTGAGGGACTGGATGACGATTTAACCCATTGGCGTTGGGATCAGTACACGTTTATTGGCGAACAATCCTTTGATATGAGACTCAACTGGAAGTTGGCGACCGATACATTTGGAGAGACTTATCACTTCAAGCGATTGCATCGCAACACGCTTGCCAACAGCTTTCATGGGGACGTGCTTTCGTATCGTTCGTATGAGCGTAATCACCGGATGGTGCTATGCCTGAAGTCCATCGATCAGTTGCGTGGGCAACCTGAATCGAACTGGCATATCCACCATGGCGGTTTTCCTGTGTATTTCCTCTACCCAAACGTAGTCATCAACGTGAGCAACCGTCGGATTATCGTCGTGAGGGTCTATCCCGATCCCAAAGATCCGGGCCGTTCGATCTCCCGAGTTGGGTATTACGCGGATCCTGAGGTGATCGCCGACAACCCCGCGGCGAGCGAATCTTTTGGAGACGGATTTTCTGCCGTGGTCGAAAAGGAAGACTATGCCCTCGCCGTAACGACACAACGAGCTGCCGAATCGGGACTACAGGACTACGTCATCTTCGGCCGCAACGAGCCGCCGTTGCACCACTACCACAATACCTTTCGTAAAGCGCTGGGCATGGAGGAACTGCCCTTGTATACCGATGCGCCGACGTGACGAGGATGTTTAGCTGCCGGTCAGTTGCAGTTGGATCTTCTTTGACTTGACGATGTTGACGGTAGTTTCGTAGCGGATGGTGTCTCGAAGGGTGTAGCCCCCTGAGGCTACGTGAGGATACTGTTCGCTGATATGGTGAACGATGACGCGATGACTGCCCTCCGTGGGGCCGTGCTGAGAATCGATTGAGAAAGCACCGTTGTCGGCCCGGCTAAATTTGACACGCGCTGTCGGTGCGGATGGATCATTCGGCACGAAGCTTACCCACGCCATTCCGAGCGCCGCACCGTCGATGGTGAGCGTTCCGTGCACAGCAACCCTCGGTTTTTCGGAAAGAAAACCGGATCGACGCAGCCAACCCTGCATCGCGCTAAACCATTCGCTGACTTCTGGGTCGCCGACTGCAAGACCGACGCCGTGTTCGCCGTATCCGTAGATGTGAAGTTCACACTGTGCGCCCGCCTCGAGCATGGCTTCATAAAAGAGAATCGATTGTGCTGGTGAGACAATCTGATCCTCATGCGTGTGTACTAAGAACGTTGGCGGCGTATTGGCGCTGACGTTTATATCCGCGGGCGTGTACTCATCGGCCTTACGACCTCGTTTGATGCCGTTGGTGACTGCGTAGATGGGGACCAAGAAGTCAGGTCGGCAGGATTCGCGATCGACGCTATCGCATACTGCCTGTTTGCCTTCGTCAACGTACGTGCCCACTGAAACAGCGAGATGCCCACCTGCTGAAAATCCTAGGATGCCGACTCGGCTGATCCCCCACTTTTCAGCGTGGTGACGGACGAACCGAACTGCGCGCAAACCGTCGAGCAACGAAATGTCGGTGCCGTAACGCGTGCCGACGCGATATCGCAGTACAAACGCGGTAATTCCAATCCGATTAAGTGCTCGTGCCACCTGCAAGCCTTCGTGATCCGAAGCCAGTACCCGGTAACCGCCTCCGGGACAGACGATGATGCCGCAGCCGTTACCCGCTTTTGCAACGTGGCAAGTCAACGCTGGTGTGTCGATGGCGCCTGTGCCGAGCGCGTTTGGGGCGCCATCGGGCCAGAGAATCGCTTCGTCGACGTTGATAAGCCCCATGTTGGATTGGCTTCTATGCTGTTTCGGAAAACATGGCCTCGAGATGGGCCTTTGGCAGTGGTTGGGTGCTTCGAGACACCAAGAAAGTCAAACAGATTGATACCGCTTCACCCATTGCTGCGCATGAAAACGGATTTGGCCCCTCACCATGTAACCAAACGACCGCCTCATGCAGCCAGCCGCCGCCAAACCAGGCTGGATCCAGTAATTGCGTGTGCAGGATAAGGAAAGTAAAGAAACCAGACGCGAGGCCAGTGTAGGCTCCCGCCCGGGTCACGCCGCGCCATAACGCACCCACCACGAGGGGTCCGGCAAACGCCGCCATCATCCCTCCGGTACCGATCCAGACAATCAGCGCAATATTGGTTTCCATGAGCATCCAAGCCAAGCCCATGGTGATGATAAGAACGACGACTGTCGTTACCCGGCTTATGGTGAGGACTTGCTGATCAAGTTCGTCTTCGGAAGGCGTTTGTTTAAGCCGCGGGGCGATTGATCGCCGGTACAGATCGTTTGCGACGATTTGTGAGGACGAAACCACCAGACCGTCCGCGGTCGACATGATCGCAGCCAATACCCCTACGCCGATAAGTGCGGCCAACCAAGTCGGGAACAACTCGATAAACACGAGTGGCAGCGCTTGATTGGGGTTGGCGCCCTCAAGCAGTAACGCGTCCCCGAGCAGGGCTCTCGCGAGTAAACCACCAAGTCCCATCATCCCCAGCGTCAATCCAAATAGAAACGCCAGTTTGATAAACCTGCGTTGATCGCCCACGCCTTTTAGAGCCCAAAGCTTGTTGCCAAGATGGGGAAGCAGCCCAAGCGGGATGTGTGCAAAAAGTACGGCAATGATTGCCCACCAAGAGTGTGTCAGAGCCGATTCAGGATTGAGTGGTTGTACCAGATTGCTGTTCTGCGCCTCCAACCGATCAATCAAACCCGATAAACCTCCTTCTATGCCGAAACCGGTGAGCGCCAAGACGATCACGACAATGGCCAGGATGAGCATCATGACGCCTTGGACCCCATCGGTAAGTATGTCGGCGTGTGCGCCACCGAGAACGACGTAAAAAAGGAGCACGGTGGTCGTGATCAACAGTGCCCAGAATGGCGGGAGACCGAGAAAAATTTCGAACATCACGAGTCCTGAAACCAACTGACCCGCAAGGTAGAAGAATAAGACCAACGAAAAAATGGACACCATGATGCGAATACCCTCGGACTGGTATCGATCGCCTAGGTACTCGGGAATGGATCGGTTACCGAAGCGGTTCCCCGTGGTCGCAATAAGACGCATTGATATCAGGACGCCAAAATACACCCCGATCGGGTAGAGAAAATTCCCCCATTGCGAAGCGAACCCCCACTGGTATCCCAGTCCCGGACCGCCGAGAAACGTTGCACCGCTAGCCGTCGTTGCCGCAAACGCGAAAGCTAGAAAAATGGGTCCGTACGAGCCGCGGGCCGTAGCAAAATCGTCCGCGTGCTTAACCCGACGTTGTCCAATGACGCCGATGGCTAACATGCCACCGATATAAACCACCATGAATATCCAAGACCACGTTGCTAGATCCATATCATTTCCTTGGTTATGGGCTCGCGGGGATTGCCGTCATTATGCTATGTCCACCGGTCCCATCGAACCGTCTCGGCAACCGGTAATCGCGTCACGGGGCCGAAATTCCCAAGCGGGTACCCCACGGGGATAAGACAATAAGCGGCCATGTCGTTGGGAAGATTCAGTGTTTTTCGTACTGCGATGGGATTGGATAATCCCAGGGTAGTTGGTGCCGCCCCCAGACCCAATGCACGTGCCGCCAGCAGCAGGTTTTGGACTGCGGGCCAGATCGATCCACCGCCACCGCTCGGTACGCCATCGCCGACTGGGCCATCAAACTGGTAACAAGCGACGATTAGGACGGGAATCTCGTGCATGTGCTCGGCCTGCCAGAGCACGGCGTTGAGCATTCGCAAGCGCTTATCAGCTTCTTGATGCGCTAGGGCAGTAGGTCGTCCCGAGGTTGGTCCGATGTACGCTTCCACTGCGGATCGATTCAAATCGGCAAGCGTTTTTCGCTGATCCGGATCCCGTACCACGATCCATCGCGCGCCCTGCTGGTTGGAACCGGTAGGGGCCTGGTTTGCGGCTTCGATCAATTGGAGGATCTCTTCCTCCGGGACGGGGTCGGTTTTTAGGCGACGCATGGCGCGGCAGTTATAGATGGTGTCAAACAGGCCGGGTTGTTCAGTCATCGCAATGTCCTCCGAGTGTCTATTAGTCGAGTGGTGGAAGGTCCGCATACGAGGGCTCGTCGCCCTCAGATTTGGCGCGGAAATAGGTCTGCATTTCGCTCCCCTGGGATACCGCTCCCATCCACAGGGATTGGTATGCCAAGGTCTCTTGAATACCGTGTTCACGACCGTAATTGAGCAGGTGCTTTGTGCTAGTCACAGCGAGCGGTGATTTGGACGCAATTTCATTTGCAATGGACATGACGGAGGTGAGCATTTCCTCGTGGGTCGCGTACACGTTGTTGACGAGGCCAATTTCCTTAGCTTCCTCGGCAAATAGACGCCTTCCCGTGTACGCGAGTTCGCGCATCAGACCGTCCGGGATGAGATTTGGTAAGCGCTGCAGTGTGCCGACGTCCGCCGATAAGCCGATATTGATTTCCTGAATGCAAAAAAAGGCATCTGACGTGGAATAACGAATATCGCATGCAGAAACCATATCGACACCGCCTCCGATGCAAGCGCCTTGAATCGCCGCTAGTACCGGCATCCGAACCGTTTCGATCGTTGTGAACGCTTCTTGCAACTTTGCAAGGTTGCGTCGGGCGCGTTCGCCCCGTCTGCCCGCATCAAAGTTTTGCTGAGGCGCTGCTTCTGTGAAAACGGATGTATCCATGCCGGAGGAGAAGTGTTTGCCTTGCGCGGAAATGACCAACGCGCGGACGCTCCCGCTCGCGTCCATTTCCAGTACTGCGGCCGGAAACTCTTCCCAGAACGCGGGTGGCATTCGATTAAATTCGTCGGGCGCAGCGAGTTCAATGTGCCCAACGCCGTCGTCGATAGAGGTATTCAATCGGGTGTAGTTCATAACGTCCTGCTATGTGATGTCGAGAGACTTACCGTTCGAGCTGGCAAACGGTGCCGCAGAACCGCCCGTGTCATGCGGGTTATTCCGTGTGGCTTCAGGGACACGATCCAAACTCCCATCTTCATACCAGCCCATTCCCGCCCCAAACTATAGCAGGATGATGTGACGGATTTGATCGGTCCGAGGACATGGTCGTTATCGGTGCAAACGACCGTTAACGTTGATTCGGTTCTCGTGCTAAGTTTCGTAGCTGGGTAGCAGAATTGAGGAAGGACGAACGTGGCGTATAACAAACCCATCCCTCGTAAGGGTCAGCACAACCAGCCGTTTTGGGATGGCGCTAAGGAAGGGAGGCTGATGTTGCCGCGATGTACGTTGTGCGGAAAGGTGCATTGGTATCCGAGGCTCATATGTCCGTCGTGCCATTCGACGGATTTGGAGTGGATCGAGGGTAGTGGGGAAGGACGCCTGCACACCTTTGCGGTGCAACACCGTGCGTTTGGTGGCTGGGCAGAGGAAGTTCCTTACGTGACGGCGTTCATTGATCTCAATGAAGGTGATCGGATGATGACGGTCCTACGTGGCGTCGATCCGAATAAGCCGGAAGACATCAAAATAGGGACAAAGGTCAAGGTCGAATTCGAACAGGCCGATGACGATACACACATCCCCTTTTGGCGAGTGGTGGAGGAGTAACGATGGCAGCAACAAACTTATCGATGGGGGCAGCCATCGTCGGAGCAGCGGAATCAAACGAAATCGGTTATCCCGAAGAACGGGGTGAAAAAGTTACGTCGTTGCAACACCACATCCAGGCAATCAAGAACGTTTCTGACTACACCGGCATACCCATCTCGGATATCGAAGGTGTTTTTTCGACTGGATGGTCAGTGGAGTTGGCAGAACATTTAGGTATACGCCCCCATTACATCGATACCACGTCCGTTGGCGGTTGTTCGTTTGAGATACACGTGCATCACGCGTTAGCAGCCATTGCCTCGGGAATCATCGATATCGCCGTCGTCAGTCATGGCGAAGCGGGCTGGTCATATCGTGGCGCCGGGGGTGGAGGTGGTGGTCGTGGAGAGATGTCTCCGGGTGCGGAAATGACCATGGCGTATGGAACCTTTGGCGCGCCGTCGCAATACGCGCACGCCATGGTTCGACACATGCATCAATACGGGTCAACGGTTGAGGACTTCGCCCACATTTCCGTTGTGACGCGTGAATGGGCGCAGAAGAATCCGCGCGCTTTGATGTTTACCGATCCATCTCAAGCAGAGGTCAAATTAGGGGAACGGACACCCAATCCATTCGGCGGTCCGATTACGGTACAAGATGTTTTGGATGCCCGACTTATTGCGTGGCCGCTGACGTTATTTCACTGCTGCTTGGTCACAGACCATGGCGGTGCCGTCGTCGTGGCACGACCAGAGATCGCGCGGAGTCTCCGCACCAACCCCGTATGGATCGCGGGCGCGGGTGAATCCATGGCGCATCAGAATATGCTGGAGATGGACGACTTCACGGCGACCTCGGCGGCTCGCTCTTCGGCGATCGCGTACGAGATGGCAGGTCTTGGTCCTCAGGATATGGACATGGCGATGATCTATGACTCGTTTACGATCACTGCGGCGATTACAGCGGAGATGCTTGGTCTAGCGCCACGGGGTCAAGGTTATCGTTTGTGGAAAGATGGTGACGCTGCACCCGGCGGTCGACTGCCGATTAACACCAACGGGGGTGGGTTGTCCTTTAATCATTCGGGGATGTACGGGATGCAGTTGCTGGTCGAAGCGTATCGTCAGCTGTCCGGAACAGCAGAAGACGGCGTGAACGGTATTGAAGGAAAACAAACGGATTCGCAGACATGCGTGGTCAACGGTACCGGCGGAACGTTGTCAACGACGGGGACGCTCGTTTTGGTTTCCGATGATTAGGGGGCGTTGCCAAACGGACGAGACGCGCCATTTGGTTGTTTGGTTGTATAGGAGCGATTAGCGTGGCTACGTATCAAGCAATTCAGGCTTTGCCCGATGGGAAACCGGGTTCGTGGGGAGAACCCGTGGCTATTCGTTACGATCAACGCGATGTCCTGTTATATGCGGTGGGTATCGGAACACAGGACCTTCGTTTCGTTTACGAAGGGCACCCTCAATTCGCCGTTTTCCCGACCTTTGCGATTCGTTGGGGAGGTAGCGGTGCACCCGTCGACAGCAATCTCATACCACCGTCACCGGGGCCTCTTAACATCGATGCAGAGCGGTACCTTGAAGTGCTGGCTCCACTCCCGATGTCAGGCGAAGTAACGGTCCGATCGCGCCTTATTGGCGTACATCCTCGTGGCACCGGCAACGGCTTTTGTGAGTACGAGAGTATGGTGACGGACGCGTCGGGGAACGACTGTGTGCGGATGGTCAATGGATCGTTTCGACGCGGCGTTGAAAAACTCGGCGACATTGAGCCCTTCGAGGGTTCGGGTACGACGTTTTCAGAGAAACTCGTCACCCCAGATCGTTCCCCGGACTTTGCTTCCGAGGCGCTGATTGCTTCCAATCAGGCTCATGTTTATCGATTATCTGGCGACTACAACCCGCTCCATATCGACCCGGAGTCGGCACGTTTTGGTGGATTTGATGAACCGATTTTGCATGGGTTGTGCACTTTCGGCCATTGTGCGCACCTTCTACTTGACGGCCTTTGCGACGGTGATGCTTCTCGGTTTCGTCGGATCAAGGTGCGGTTTTCAGCCCCCGTTTTCCTTGGCGAAACGCTTCGTATCGAGGCGTGGGCAGACGGAGAGGGCCGGTTCCAATTCGAAGGTCGCGTCGACGACCGTACCGTCGTCTCTAACGCTTATTTCGAATTTGATTGATCGAACTGTCTCGTGGCCGGCACCGGTGATGACGTGAAGCCTGCCTGAGCGTGGTAGCCGAGACCAAAGCGTCTAAGGCGACGTTTGATTACATCATTGTCGGTGCAGGTACCGCGGGCTGCGTACTGGCGAATCGACTAAGCCAAGACCCGAATTGTCAGATCTTGCTGCTTGAAGCAGGCGGAAGAGATGACTATTTCTGGATCGACATTCCAGTCGGGTATCTCTACACCATCGGCAACCCTCGCACGGATTGGTGTTATCAAACGGAGGTGGATGAAGGTCTCAACGGTCGGCGCATTGGCTATGCGCGCGGAAAGGGGTTGGGGGGTTGTTCTTCCATTAATGCCATGATTTACATGCGCGGACAGCGTAGCGATTACGATCACTGGGCGGAATTAGGTAATCGGGACTGGGGTTGGGACGATGTGCTGCCGATTTTTAAGCACTCGGAGCACTACCAGCATGGTGAGGATGCTTGGCACGGTGCCAGTGGCGAATTGCGGGTCGAAGAACGGAGGGTGAACTGGGAAATACTTGATGCGTGGCGTGATGCCGCGGAGGCGTGCGGCATTCCGAAAATTGCAGAATTCAACCGGGGAGACAATTTTGGGAATGCGTATTTTCAAATGAATCAACGTCGGGGGGTACGCTGGAGCGCGACCAAAGCGTTTTTACGCCCCGTGATGAGCCGGTCGAACCTGACGGTGTTGACCGACACACACACACGCCGGATTTTGTTCACCGAACATCCCGACAAAATCCAAGCGACGGGTGTCGAGGTGAGGACCGGTGATCACGTCGAGGCGTTCTATGCGCGCCATGAGATCTTGCTCGCTGCAGGATCGATTGGGTCACCCCAATTGCTTCAATTGTCTGGCGTCGGTGCCTCGAAGCTCCTTAACGAATATGAGCTTCCGATAGTTCGCGACCTGCCGGGTGTAGGTGAAAATCTCCACGATCACCTCCAGATCCGCAGCATTTTTAAGGTGAGTAACACGGTCACCCTTAATCGTCGTGCGAGGACGTGGCTCGGCAAGTTGGCCATGGGATTGGAGTATTTAGCGTTTCGGTCCGGACCACTCACGATGCCGCCTTCTCAATTAGGTGCTTTTGCCAAAAGTGATCCGGGCAGGAAAACCGCGAATATCGAGTGGCACGTACAGCCGTTGTCGTTGGATCGATTCGGAGAGCCGCTCCACCGTTTTGATGCCATCACGCCGTCAGTTTGTAACCTGCAACCTACGAGTCGAGGTCATGTCCGAATCACGAGCCCTGAACCCGAGAGCTATCCAGCCATTACCCTCAACTACCTGGCGACCCAAGAAGATTGCCGAGTCGCTGTTCAAGGGATGCGATTTACCCGAAGGATCATGGCGGACCGAGCGCTGGCACGATTTCAACCGATGGAATGGCTACCAGGACCGCAACTTACGTCGGATGACGAGATGTTGGATGCCGCTCGGAACTTAGGTACCACGATTTTTCATCCGGTGGGGACCTGCGCGATGGGCGACCATGAACTCGCCGTGGTAGATGACCGTTTGCGGGTTCGTGGGGTACGCGGTTTGAGAGTTATTGATGCGTCGGTAATGCCACGTATTACGTCGGGCAACACCAACGCGCCCACTGTGATGATTGCTGAGCAAGGGGCTCGGTTCATCGCGAAGAGCAGAGAACGAGAGGTTGGTTAGCTAACTAAGGCTGCCGTTTTATAGACGTACGATCGATTCCAGGCCCATGCGATCAAGCCGACCACAACATTGGTTACGGCAGTTGCTATGAAGATCCCTTGGTAACCCCAGAGACGATTGGCCACGATAGCCAACGGCACGTACAAAATGAGCGTTCTCAACAGCGAAATCACGAACGGAGGAAAAGGTTTTCCGAGTGCGTTGAAGCAGGAGCTGGCGACGGACATCATTCCCATGAATCCGATACTAAGTGGAATCACCAGAAAGAAAGAGCGGGCGACGTCGATAACGATTGGATTGTCGTCAATCATACCGACCAGCGTCGTTCCGACGAGCATCATCACCGCAAACGTCAGGACGCCCCAGGCCAGGCAAAAACGGTGGCATAGCGTTAACGCTAGTTTGACGCGATCGTAAAATTTCGCTCCCCAATTTTGTCCGATAAAGGGTTCCGATGAAGAATAAACCGACCAGAGGATCATGTGCGCCATGGTTTCAACTCGTGAGGCGACATTAAAACCAGCGACTACTTCGTGTCCATGAGAGGCGAGCAATCGCGTGATGATCGCCATGGACAAGGGCTGTACCAAACCACTTGCGATTGCAGGACCGCCGACGTAGAGGATGGCTTTCCAGGAATTGAGGAGTCCGACAAAAGACCAGTGGACCATGCGAGCCCTAACTAGGAGCAACGCAAACAGAAATACGCTTATGAATCTTGAAGCAACGTATGCCCAGGCGGCGCCAGCAATGCCGAGATCGAGGCCGAACCCTCCGAAAGAGTCAAAGATGAAGAGAGGGCATAGGATGATTTGGATAATTGAGCCTGCTGTCATGATGATGCCTGGACTTGCAGCGCTGCCGGTAGCCCGCAAAAGCGTGGAGCCAACGATCGACAGTAGAAAAAATGGCATCCCGATC
>JAKUTI010000005.1 GCA_022448765.1 Pseudomonadales bacterium | reverse complement strand
TGACATACGCGAGGTCGTTGGGCGGGTCGTCGACGGCTCTCGTTTTGAAGAGTTTAAAGCGCGGTATGGGCCCACATTGGTGACCGGGTGGGCTTCGATTCACGGATATCCCGTTGGCATCCTCGGAAACAACGGCGCGCTAATGTCCGAGTCGGCAGAAAAAGCGTCGCAATTTATCCAACTCTGCAATCAAGTCGACGTGCCTTTGTTGTTTCTTCATAACATCACCGGCTACGTCGTAGGTACGGACTTTGAGCAGGGTGGCATTACCAAGAACGGGTCGAAAATGATCAATGCCGTGACCAATTCGACGGTGCCACACATCACGGTAATTGTCGGGGCATCTTATGGAGCCGGCAACTACGGCATGAGTGGTCGCTCGTTCGGGACTAAATTCACATTCATTTGGCCGACGGCAAAAATTGCCGTCATGGGCCCAGAACAGATGGCGGGCGTGATGACCATCGTCCAAAAAGCTGCCGCCGAACGACGCGGAGCCGAGTTCGACGAAGAAGCCAACGCAGAGCGAGAAGCCGCGGTCATAGCCATCAACGAGGAACAATCGAAGGGTCTCTTCGCCACGTCGCGGGTATCGGACGACGGCATGATCGACCCACGAGACACGCGCGATGTTGTCGGTTTCGCGCTCTCGGCGGTCGAAAACAACGCCGTCAAAGGAACCAAGGAGTTCGGCACATGGCGGATGTAAATATCAAACCGATTACGCGTTTGTTGGTCGCCAATCGCGGCGAGATTGCACGACGAATCTTTCGTACGGCACATGAAATGGGCATCGCCACCGTCGCAATCTACGCCGACGGTGACGCCAATGCCCCCTTCGTTCAAGAGGCGGACACCGCCATTGCGCTGCAAGGACAAACATCCGCGGAAACCTATCTGGATGCGGAAAAAGTTTATGCGGCATGCGTTGCATCCGGAGCAGATGCCGTTCACCCCGGCTATGGGTTCTTATCCGAAAACGCACGCTTCGCCGAAGCCATCACGAAGCGAGGCATCACTTGGGTGGGTCCGCCAACACACGCGATCGAAGAAATGGGCGACAAGCTGTCGGCCAAACAGGCGATGACCGATGCTGGCGTACCAACCCTCCCCGCGCACGAACTCAATGCTGGCGATGACCTAGCGAAAGCCGCGGATGCCATCGGCTTCCCCGTTCTCGTCAAAGCCTCAGCCGGCGGCGGCGGTCGTGGGATGCGCGTTGTCGAAAGTGTTGACGAATTAGAAGCCGCCGTCGAAGGTGCACGCCGTGAAGCCGAAGCATCTTTCGGTGACGACACGGTGTTTCTTGAGCGATGGCTAACTGCATCACGACACGTCGAAATACAAATCCTAGGCGACAATCACGGCAACCTAGTCCATCTGTTTGAACGTGAGTGCTCTATCCAACGCCGCCATCAAAAAGTCATTGAGGAGGCCCCTTCACCCGCGGTAACTCCCGAAATTCGAGAGCAAATGGGAGACGCCGCGGTCAAAGCGGCACAAAAGATCGGGTATACCTCGGCCGGCACCGTTGAGTTCCTGCTCGACGGTGACGACTTTTGGTTCTTGGAGGTTAATACCAGGCTTCAAGTAGAACACCCGGTCACTGAAGCCATCACGGGCCTCGACTTGGTACGCGAGCAGCTACGAATCGCAGAGGGGGAAGAACTCGGGTACGACCAAAGTGGTTTAACCATCGACGGGCACGCCATCGAAGCCCGACTCTACGCCGAAGACCCCAGTAAGAACTTCCTTCCTTCGCCAGGAACCATCCAAGTATGGAAGCCATCATTGCAAGCGCGTTTCGACTCGGGTGTCGAAGCCGGCACCGAGGTCAGCGTTAATTTCGATCCGATGATTGCCAAAGTGATCGCCCACGCTCCGACGCGGCGAGAAGCCGCTGCCAAGCTCGCGCGGGCATTGGAAACAACGCAGTTGCACGGCATCACCAACAACCGTGATTTTCTGGTAGCCACGTTGCGCACTCCAGCATTTATCGCTGGCGATACAACGACCGACTTCATCGAACGCGTCAACCCGAGCCGTACGCGAGATGCAAGTCCGATGGAGGTAAGCGACGCCGCCATCGCAGCAGCTTTATTTGCTCAAGACCGACGTCGAAAGAACGCCAAAGTACTCCGCTACATTTCCACTGGTTGGCGAAATTCGATGATGCCGCCAGAACGGGTTCGGTACACGGTCAGCGATAGCGAAATTGCGATCGAGTATCGAGCGCGACGGGATGGTACGTTTGACATGAATGTAGCAGGCGACGACCACCGCGTGACGCTACATGGTGTGAACGGCGACCAGATCGATCTCGCCATCGACCAACGACGAATCGCTTTTTCGATATCGGAAGACGAGGCCAATCGCTATGTTCATGCCCCCACAGGCGACGTAATACTCACGGAACTGGACCGTTTCCCGAAACCGGGTGTGGCCGAATTTACCGGCGGGCTATACGCACCTATGCCCGGTAAGGTTCTCGCGACGGAAGTGTCACCCGGCGAGAGTGTGTCCGAGGGTCAGTTACTGGTGATCCTCGAGGCCATGAAAATGGAGCACCGAATCACCGCTCCTATCGACGGTGTTGTTCGAGAAGTACCTGTTAGCGAAGGGGAACAAGTGGACAATGGCCAAATATTGGTCGTATTCGAAGAAAACGAAGGGGAATCATAGTGGCAACCACCGAAGCAACGCTCTACGACGTCAAGAACGGAGCGGCCTGGATAACTCTAAATCGGCCCGAAAATCGAAATGCCCTTTCATCCGTTCTGGTGCTTGAGCTTTACGAACATTTGCTCGTCGCCAACGACGATCCGAACGTACGGTGCATCGTCATCACGGGTACCGACCCAGCATTTTGCGCGGGCGCCGATCTCAAGAGTCCACCAGGCGCGAGCATTGAGGGACGCAAATCAGTGCCGTATCCACAGGTGCTAACGCAGATTCTTGAGAGTGACAAACCTGTGATTGCAGCCGTCAATGGAGCGGCATTTGCTGGAGGACTCGGATTGGTTGGAGCAGCCGACATCGTCATTGCTCGTGAAGACGTTCAATTTAGCTTTAGCGAAGTGAGGATCGGGGTGATTCCCGCGGTCATTTCGGTCGTGTGTATCCCCAAACTTGGAACACACCACGCGATGAAACTGTTCATCACTGGGGAACGATTTAGTGGAAGCCAAGCTGTTGACATGGGATTCGCCCACCGTGCTGTCCCAAAAGATCAACTCGTGTCTGCGGTAAATGAGGAGATCGACATGATCAATCGTGGGGGACCAATAGCCGTCGTCGAATGTAAGAAATTGGTACGTCGAGTTCCACAACTCTCGGTCGAACAGGGCTTCAACGAAACCGCGGAGTGGAGCGGACGCATGTTCCGTTCCGACGAGGGTGCGGAGGGGATGGCCGCGTTTCGCGAGAAACGTGATGCGTCTTGGATTCAGGACGTCTAGTCCAGAGAGCCTATACAGTCGGCTGGTTTTTCCGACAACCCGGTTTCGCCTCGGGCTCATTGATTCAACTGCAGCCGTTTCGTTCTTATGGAGTCGTGCATTCGTGCGACGATCCTATATATGATGGGCGGATCGGGTTAGGCCTGTGTTCGCGTTACACATCGGTAACGGATAATTGAACTGGAGGTAATCGGTTATGAAATCTCGAATTTGCGACATGCTTGGCATCGAGTTTCCGCTCGTAGCATTCACGCATTGCCGCGACGTCGTCGTGGAAGTCTCAAAAGCTGGCGGTATGGGTGTTCTTGGTGCTGCAGGCTATTCGGCGCAGGCACTTGAGGTTGAACTTAATTGGATTGACGAACACATCGATGGCATGCCGTACGGAGTCGATTTGATCGCACCAACGAGTATCGCCATATCCGACGACACCACTGCCGAAGAGACGTTAAACATGGTGCCGGAAGAACACCGGGACTTCGCGCTCAACATCCTCGCCCAGCATCAGATCGATACGAAAGATGTTTACTCGATGCAGCAAGGAGGCGGAGGCGGCTTTCTCACCAAGGGACGGGCAACGAACATCATCGACGTGGCTTTCTCTCACCCCATCAAACTCATTGCCAATGCCTTAGGCGTACCGCCCCGGTACATGATCGACATGTGCCAACAACACGGCGTCGCGTCCGCCGCGCTTGTTGGCGCAAAAGAACATGCCGTCAAACAGGTGGACGCAGGCGTCGATCTTCTCGTGGTGGCCGGCACCGAAGCCGGCGGGCACTGCGGGGAAGTTTCTACCATGGTACTCGTGCCAGAGGTCTGTAGTGCAGTTAAAGATTCTGACGTTCCTGTACTAGCTGCTGGCGGAATCGTCACGGGCCGGCAAATGGCTGCTTGCATGGCGATGGGAGCCGACGGCGTTTGGACGGGCTCTGTTTGGTTGACCGTCGCGGAAGCCAACACCTCGCCGATCATTAAAGAAAAGTACGTCCAAGCCGACTCCCGTATGACCGTTCGATCGAAAGCAAGAACTGGCAAATATTCGCGCCAGCTCCGATCGCCTTGGACAGAAGCTTGGGAATCTGGCGAAGCACCCAATCCCCTACCCATGCCTTTACAATCACTGGTCAGTGAAGCACCTCTCGCAAAGGTTACAAAACTTGCCGAAGGCGGGCACGAGGGAGCTAAGCAACTGGCGACCTCCTTCGTAGGCCAAGGCGTCGGCCTAATGAACTCCATCCAATCTTCGCGGGCCGTGGTTTACGAGTTCATGGAAGACTTTCTTAATGCTCAGGAGCGACTTCAAACGGCGGTAGAAGACTGACCACGGAGGGTTTCCTTAGCATGAACAGTATCGAGTACGTCGCCTCCATCCTTAAGCAAGAGGGTGTCGAATGGATGGCCTGCTATCCGTCCAATCCGTTAATTGAAGCTGTTGCAAAAGAAGGCATCAGACCCGTGGCTTTTCGGCACGAGCGGGGTGCCGTGATGGCTGCTGACGGGTTTTCCAGGCTGTCCGACCGAAAGCGCTTTGGCGTTGTTGCCATGCAATCGCAAGCCGGCGCGGAAAACTCGGTCGGCGGACTGTCACAGGCGTTCGCGGACAACGTTCCTATCCTGGTTCTGCCGGGTGGAAATCCCCTGGACATGTTGTTTATTCGTCCTAATTTCGTTGCGGCACGAACCTGGGAATCGGTGGTGAAGAAGGTCGAATTTATCAGTCGGCCCGACCAAACCGGCAACGTGATGCGGCGAGCGTTTCATGCGCTGCGATCGGGTACTACCGGACCCGTGGTTGTCGAAATGCCAATCGACGTCTGCATGGCCGTCATTCCGGATCGTGCGCAACCTTATACTTCGCCGATGCCTGCCCTAAGTGAACCATCACCGCGTGACCTCGACGACGCCGCTAAGGCCTTAGTCGCTGCCAAGAATCCTCTGATCTGGGCAGGCGCGGGCGTCCTCTCCGCTTGCGCTACGGAGGAACTGCGCGAGCTTGCGGAACTACTGGATATTCCTGTGTACACATCAATGCCAGGAAAATCAGCCTTCGACGAACGCCACCCGCTTGCTTTGGGCGCGGGCGGATCAACGGTGACCGGTCCTGCACGACAATGGCTTGATGACGCCGACGTGATTTTCGCGGTTGGCGCGTCACTGACCTCTTCTCCTTACGCCCAACGATTCTCGCCCGAAAAATTTCTGATCCACTCCGTAATCAATATTGACGAGATCAACAAAGATACAGTTGCAGACATTGGCTTGGCGGGTGACGCCCGGCTAACGCTGACGGCGATGCTCGATCTCGTGAAAGGACTGGTTGGCGAAGACGGCCGAAGCACCGGCGTTCAAGAACGTATTGCGGTGGCGCGCGCCGAATGGATGGAAAGCTGGCGGCCCTATCTCACCAACGATGACGCACCACTATCACCGTACCGCGTGATCCACGAAATGGGCCAAAACCTCGATCTCGAAAACAGCGTCGTCACGCACGATGCCGGCGCGCCCAGAGATCAAATTGTGCCCTTCTATACAGCTACTACGCCGCACAGTTATATCGGGTGGGGCAAGTCAACGCACCTCGGTTTCTCAATCCCGTTGATGATCGGGGCAAAAATGGCCATGCCCGAACGCTTTTGCGTCAACCTGATGGGCGACGGTGCATTCGGGATGTCGGGGCTGGATATCGAAACGTCGTCTCGCGCCGAGATACCCATCACGACCATCGTCCTGAACAACGGCATCATGGCCACGTATCCTGGTGGGTTTCCGACGGCTCGTGAACAATTCGGTGTGTCGCATATGCAAGGCAGCTACGCGACTATCGCTCAGGGTATGGGCGCGGAAGGCATCGTCGTCGAGAAAGCTGATGAGATGGGTCCGGCCATAAGACAGGCGCAACAGTTCAATGCAGACGGGAAAACCGTATTGATCGACGTCAGGACCCGGGCCGAGGACTCGCGCGCACCCGCGCGATTCGCATAGGGACACGGGATTGTGCAGTCGGCTAATTGCCGTCCCAATCATTAGACGACGAGGTTCACGAGTCTCGAGGGAACGACGATTTCTTTGCGAATCGCCTTGCCGTTAATGAATTTTTGCACGTTCGGTTGAGCCTTGGCCGCTGCGACGAGGTCTTCTGCAACGGCATTCGCATCGACGCTGAGAGTTGCCCGAAGTTTGCCATTTACCTGAACGGCGATTTCAATCGTTTCGGTGCGGATTTTCGATTCGTCAAATACAGGCCACGTCGCATAGGTAATCGAGTCATCATGGTGTAGCGCTTGCCAAAGCTCTTCGGCCAAATGCGGAGCAAAGGGGGCTAAGACAGCGACGAAAGCCTCATACCAATTTCTTGGAACGGTCGGGGCCCGAGTGGCCTCGTTGACAAAAACCATCATGTCGGAAATCGCGGTGTTAAACCGTTTCGAGTTGACGGCGTCCGTGACGTTCCGGATCGCGACGTGGAGCGCTCTCTCCAGCTCAGGCGCATCGACCTCTGCGTCCGTTAATTTACCCTCTTCGAAGACCCGCCACGCCCGATCCAAGAATCGACGACAGCCGGCAACGCCATTCGTATCCCAATCCCCTCCATCTTCTAGAGGACCCATGAAAAGTTCATAAAGCCGCAACGAATCCGCTCCATATTCTCGACACATATCTTCCGGATTGACCACGTTGTATTTGGACTTGGACATCTTTTCGCGACGGGCGTCGACCACGCGTCCATCTTCAAGCGCTCGCCAAACGCCATCCCGATGCTCGACTTCGTGCTCGTAGTAATACTTGCCACGCGCATCACGATAAGACGTTGCATGGATCATTCCCTGATTGAAAAGCGCTTGGAAGGGTTCAGGCGTGGAGACGACTCCAATGTCATAAAGTACGCGGTGCCAAAATCTCGCGTATAGAAGATGCAGTGTCGCGTGCTCAGCACCTCCCACATACAAATCCACCGGCATCCAATAATTTTCGTCGTCTGGATCCCAAGCGACGTCGTTTCGATTCGGATTGATGAAGCGCAAGTAGTACCAACAGGATCCGGCCCATTGCGGCATGGTATTGGTCTCTCGAATCAAGCGAGCGCCAGTTTCTGAATCCTCAATCTCGACCCAATCGTTTGCCCTTGCAAGCGGCGGTCGGCCGTCGTCGGTCGGTCGATACTCATCAAGCTCGGGAAGGGTGACTGGCAGTTCGCTCTCAGAAACGCCCCTGACCGTCCCATCCTCGGAGTGAACTACCGGGATAGGTTCTCCCCAATACCTTTGGCGACTAAACAACCAATCGCGCAGACGATAATTCACTTGGCCCCTTCCCATTTCATGGTCTTCGAGCCACACAATCACACGTCGCTTCGCTGCCGCGATATCGAGGCCGTCGAGGAAATCGGAATTGACGTGTAAGCCCTCCCCCGTGTACGCGGACCGGGTGGGGTCACCACCTTGCACCACCTCAACAATGGGAAGATCAAAGCGCGTTGCGAACGCGTGGTCCCGTTCATCGTGCGCAGGGCAAGCATAAACAGCGCCCGTGCCGTATGTTGCGAGCACATAGTCAGCGACCCAAATCGGGACCGTTTCTCCGTTAACCGGGTTGACACAGTACGAGCCCGTAAAGACACCCGTTTTTTTAACATCCGCGGCCTCGGCTGTGCGGTCGCGTTCGCTTCGTCGGCCGGCCTCTTCACAATATGCCGCCACGAGATCCCTCTGCTCGCTCGAAACGACCGACGAAATCAACGGGTGTTCGGGTGCCAAGACAAGATAGGTACATCCGAACAATGTGTCGGGCCGGGTGGTAAATACTTCGATCCTTTGATCCGAGTCTTGAATCGGAAACGACACTGCGGCCCCATCGGACCGGCCGATCCAATTGCGTTGAGATTCCTTAATGCCTTCCGGCCAATCCAAATCGTCAAGGCCTTCGAGCAGCTGGTCAGCGTACTCCGTGATACGAAGCATCCACTGGCGCATCGAGCGACGTTCCACTGGATCGCCGGTCTCAATGTAAGCGCCGTCTTTAACCTCCTCGTTGGCGAGCACCGTACCAAGCGCTGGACACCAATTGACCGGGACGTCCTCCTCGTAAGCGAGGCCCCGCTCGAACAATTTCAAAAATATCCACTGCGTCCATTTGTAGTACTCGGGATCTGAAGTCGCAAATTCACGCGACCAATCGTAAGAAAGCCCTAGTGCTATCAACTGGTCCTTGAACGTCGCAATGTTTCGCTCCGTCACTTCACGCGGACCGATACCTTCACGCACCGCTTGGCGTTCGCTCGGCAGTCCGAAGGAGTCCCAGCCCATGACCCGCAACACGTTGTAGCCCATCATCCGACGAGCGCGGGCCATGACGTCTGTCGCGACGTACCCTTTCGGATGCCCTACGTGTAACCCGACTCCACTTGGGTAAGGAAACATATCAAGGACGTAATACTTCGGAAGCGAACGATCATCTTGGGTCGCGAAAGTATCGTTGTCGCGCCAATACGATTGCCACTTCTTCTCGATCGCTAGGTGGTCATATCCCGCCATGAGCTGCTTCGGTGAAGTACTCAGCTTCCCTGAGGTCGAAACTTCGGTAGCACAATGTCGTCATTGATCTCATCAAATACAACCTCCAAAGGCATATCGAGTTTCAAAGCCTCAGGCGTCTGCTCGCAATCAACGATATTGCTCATCATCCGCACCCCTTCGTCGAGCTCAACGATTGCTATCGCATATGGCGCGTCATCCTCGAACCCCCGTGCGGGACGTTCATTGATGACGTAGCTGTATAAGCGACCTTTTCCTGACGCTTCGAAAATCTCCACATCGGTCGATCCGGTATAGGGGCTGAAAGGTCTGGGAGGAAAATACGGCTTTCCGGTCTCCTTGCATCGCTGCAAAAGCAGTTTGCCCTCCTTGCATCCGTCCCAAAAGAATCGAGTCTCCGGCGTCGGACGAGGAATTGGTTTTCGGTATTCGCTCATTAGCGCGCTTCCCGGCGAGTGAATCGCGATTCTAAACGCAAGCCGCAATCAACTCACGCGTTAGCGACTCGTCGGCGTTAACCAAAATTCCGTCGACAAAAAAAGAAATCAAGCGCGTAGTCTCGCTCTTGCAATTACCACTAACAGGGAGACGCTCGATATGATGGCTCCCTTTGGGAGATGGTCATGTCGAATTGGTTCTCGATCGAAGGCAAGACGGCGCTGGTCACCGGTGGCTCTCGCGGAATTGGCGAGATGATCGCCGCAGGATTCCTACTCAACGGAGCTCGCGTATACATCAATTCTCGCAAAGTGGACGTTTGTAATGAAACGGCAGCCAGACTGGCGACAAAGTACGGGGGCGATTGCATTGCGATTCCCGGTGATATGTCAGACGTTGGCAGTATCGAAGACGTTTTCAACGAGCTAGCCAAGCACGAGGAACGCCTCGACATTCTGGTGAACAACGCCGGAGCAACCTGGGGTGCTCCCATTGACGAATTTCCGGAAAGTGGTTGGGACAAAGTAATGGACACCAACGTCAAAGGTATTTTTTTTCTGACCCAGAAAATGTTGCCGTTGTTGCGTCGATCTGCAAGCGCCGAAGATCCCGCTCGCGTGATCAATATCGGGTCGGTGGACGGCATTAAGACACCAGCTTTCGAGAACTTTTCCTACGGCCCGGCCAAGGCGGCTGTTCATCATCTCACCCGGGTCATGGCAACGCATTTGATAAAAGAAAATATCATCGTCAACGCGATCGCGCCTGGTCCTTTCCCCTCCTGGATGCTGAGCGCCGGCGTCGGATTCGGCGGCAAGGTCGAAGGGGCCGATTGGGACGCCGTGGGTCGAAACAACCCAAGCGGACGCGTCGGGACAATGGAAGACATCGCCGGTCTGGCGATCTTTCTAAGTTCGCGCGCGGGCGCTTATACGGTAGGAGAAACGATCACATGCGACGGTGGGGCGGTGGCTGCCTCATAAGTACCCTTCTTTAGGAAGGATCTAGTAATCATCATCGGTCTAGGTAGCAGACGCCGCCGCAATACTCTCGACCGTTGAACCTAACATTGCGGAAAAGTCATCAGCGCTTTGCTCGGCATGTAATCCTTCGGTGAGAGCGCGCGAGAAACTGGCTATAACTTGTTGATTATTAGCTAGTTTTTCGTTTGATTCTTCCCGTGAATAACCACCGGAAAGCGCGACGACCCGCAGCACTTTGGGATGGTTAGTGAATTCTTGATAGAAATTATCGGTTTCCGGAAGCGTGAGCTTAAAAATGACGGGGAGCTCGCCATCTAGTTTCGCGAGCTGCTCCCGCAGACTGTCACGCAACAAGTCTTCACAGTCGCGTTTATCAGCCGCGTTGATATCAACCTCGGGCTCTATAATTGGAACCAATCCGTGAGCAAGAATGTTTCTCCCGTAGTCGAATTGCTGGGTAACTACTTTCGCAATGCCGGGGCCGTTGGCTTCCTTAATTACCGAGCGCATCTTGGTGCCAAACACATCGAGAGTTTTCGCCCGAACTAGCCTCTCGTCCAGATCAGGTATCGGCTTCATGAGTTGGACACCATCGGCAACGTCGTGCATTCCATAATCCACTTTCAAAAATGGGACAATTTGTTTTTCTCTCCAGAGATACTGACTCGTCGGTTGTCCCAACACCTCGCGATCTAGCGTGTTTTGAAACAGGATCGCACCTAGCACGTGAGTCCCGGTGAACCGCGCGTCGGTAACGATGCGAGTCCGCATCGCGTGTACCGTGTCAAACATCTCGTCATCCGAGCTGTAGGCAGTGGCATCGATGCCATATAGCTGCAGCGCCTTCGGCGTACTTCCGCCGCTCTGATCAAGCGCAGCAATAAAACCTGATCCTCGGCCCATACGTTCAATCTGTTCGCTCATTCGTTCCGCCGTGTTCACTGACTCAAGATCTGCGTCATTCTAGCCTGAGAACGACGATGGACACATGATCTTGGAACCGCTTCAAAACGGCTATTAAGCCGCCGCGTCGTCCTGCAATCCCCGGATTTCAGAAACGATCTCGTAGGAACGCAATCTCTTTGAATGCTCGTATATTTGACACGAGACAATCAATTCGTCAGCACCCGTTTTCAAAAGAAAGTCGTCAATCGCCTTGGCAACGGTTTCAGAGGAACCGACCGCGGACGCGCTACGCATCTGATCTAGCATCTTCTCTTGACCGGGGGTCAATTCAAGATCGTCCACCGGCGGGGGTAAACGCCCCGGAGTCCCGCTACGCAACTTGAGAAAAGACTGCGTCGCCGACGTTCGTAGGAAATTCGCTTCGTCATCTGTTTCAGCAGCGCAAACGTTGAACCCAAGCATGACGTACGGGCTTTCTTGCTGCTCGGACGGTTCGAATCGCGAACGATAGACATCGATGGCCTGCATCATCGCGGCTGGCGCAAAATGGGACGCAAACGCGAACGGCAGTCCAAGCAACGCTGCGAGCTGGGCACCGTAGAGGCTCGACCCCAGTATCCAAAGGGGGACTTCAGCACCGCCCCCTGGCACTGCATGAACGCGTTGATTCTCTTTCGGCGGTGCCAGATAGTGCTTAAGCTCCATTACGTCACGTGGGAACTCGTCAATGTCGCCTTGAAGCGTACGGCGGAGAGCCATCGATGTCTGCTGATCGGTCCCAGGAGCCCGTCCAAGTCCCAGGTCAATGCGTCCCGGAAACAACGCTTCAAGCGTGCCGAATTGCTCAGCGATGACAAGCGGAGCGTGATTGGGGAGCATAATCCCGCCCGATCCCACACGGATCGAACGGGTGCCCTGCGCAACGTGGCCAATCACCACAGCCGTCGCCGAACTCGCTATACCCTGCATATTATGGTGCTCGGCTAACCAATACCGTGTGAATCCCCATCCCTCGGCGTGACGAGCAAGGTCCAGGGTGTTGGCAAGAGCTCGACCCGCATGGCTCCCTTCCACAATCGGGGCAAGATCAAGAACCGAGAAGTTTGTCAAAGCGGGTTGACTCGCACCGGTAGCTCGCGAATACCGTGGATAAAAGTTGAATAGTTCCGACGGACCTCGCCGACGACTTCCACCGTTTCGAATCGCTTCATGATTTCTTCCCACAAAACACGCAATTGCATTTCCGCCATTCGATTACCCATGCAACGGTGAATACCGAAACCAAATGCAAGATGGTGTCGCGCGTTCGGTCGATCGACTAGAAATTGATTCGCGTTAGGTATGACGTCTTCGTCTCGATTTCCCGATATGTACCACATTAAGAGTTGGTCGCCTTTCAGTATTTTTTTATCGCGGATCTCACAATTCTCGTTCGCGGTGCGCCGCATATACGCGACCGGTGTTTGCCAACGAATCATTTCAGAAACCATATTCGGTATAAGCCCGTGATCGGATCTGAGTTTTGCGTACTCCCTTGGATTTTCATTCAGCGCTAGCACACCCCCCGTAATGGAGTTTCGCGTGGTGTCATTCCCGCCGACGATCAACAGCAAAAGATTGCCCAAGAACTCATACGGCTGCATATCTCGGGTGGCGTCCCCATTGGCAAGCATCGACACCAAATCGTTGCCGGGTTTTCCGACGCGTTCGTGCCATAACCGCGTGAAATATTCCAAACACGAGAGCATCTCCTGGCGACCTTCTTCCCTCGACTCGACGATGCCTTCTTCTTGCCCGGCCGTGACAATGTCGGACCATCGCGTCAGCTTACGCCGATCCTCAAACGGGAAGTCGAACAAAGTCGCCAGCATTTGGGTGGTCAGTTCCACAGACACCGTGTCAACCCAATCAAAGGTTTCGCCCACAGGCAGCGAATCCAGAATGCTTCCAGCACGCTCTCTTATGGTGGATTCAAGTAGTTTGAGATTGGGCGGCGCTACCACCGAGGAGACGGTTGCCCGCTGCTCATCGTGTTTCGGTGGGTCCGTCGAAATAAACATGTTAAAAGCGCTTGGTTCGGCTTGCGAATTCAAGTCCACGGGAGGACCCAACGCGATGCCATGGGCGGAAGAAAAGAGGCGATGGTTGGTATCGATCGCCATGATGTCTTCAAATTTCGTGATCGACCAGAAGCGGCCGGAGTGCTCACGCTCGGAGAAATGGACGGGGTCCTCCCGGCGCAACCGCTCAAAATATCGCCAGTGCTTGTCTTCATGGAACAGTTGTGGATCCATAACGTCAATCTCTTCGAGGTCGATCGTATAGGGATCCGGGATTTCGGTGTGTTGCTCGGGCTCGCTCATTGTTCCCTCAACTTGTCTCGTCGACACGACTGTAGCGCACTTGGTCCCATGAAGCTCCGTGTGGCCCGACGTCGAGCAAGCTATCAAGCTATACTGCTTAAGTACCAACGGACTAACGACATGGAAAAAATCGTTCTATACCACAACCCTGGTTGAGGCAAATCACGCGGCGCAATCGACCTATTGCGTGAGCGAGACGTCGAGTTCGATGTCATTGAATATCTCAAAACACCATTGAGTCGCGAAGCTCTTGAGCGGATCGTAGATCTCGTTCCTGACAGCCCCCAAGAAATGGTTCGTAAGGACAAAAACTTTAAGGAGCTTGGGCTTGATGCGGATGACTACACCTCGAAAGAAGCGGTGGTAAACGTTCTCCTCGAGCACCCCAAACTCATGCAGCGGCCCATTATCATCCGTGGCGAACACGCGGTTATCGGGCGACCGTCAGAGAAAGTGTTAGCGCTCCTGGATTAGCAGTTTGTCAGCCTACAAATCTCGGGTGTGCGTCATTTTTCTGTCGTATTTACGTTGCGACTTTTGACCGGGGATGAATGTCACAATACGGACACAATGAGTCGTTCCACAAAGTGCTCAGCCGCTTTTGTCCGCCGTTAAGAACATCTCCGCACCCCCGATCAAACCGCCAATCCCCTCAGCAACCGTTGCCATACGTTCATCGGTTGAATCGCCGACGGCCCAACGGTGATGTAGCTGTTGAACAACGGTCGCCGTTTTCCACCGGGCAAACGCCGCGTACCAGTCCGCGTGTGACACATCCATCCCGGAAAGTTCGCCGTAACGCGCAATAACTTCGCGGCGGGACGCCAAACCCATTCGTTCCATCCCCGCGTGTGCGAGCCCGACAATCGACGAATCGTCCTTTGGGTCCGGCCAATAATTAAGTAACGTGCCTAGGTCAATGAGAGGATCACCTAGCGTGGTCATGTCCCAGTCGAAAATCGCAACGACGCGATCAGGGTCATCAGGATCAAACATGCAGTTGTCGAGCTTAAGGTCGTTGTGGACCAATGAAACTCGCTGCGGGCTGGGCATCGTGGCCACCAATTCATCAAAAATGTCGGTCATCGACGACGTGTACTGCGCATCAGCGACCAGATCCCATCGTTTCTTCCAACCCTGAAGCTGGCGCATAACAAACCCTTCCGGCCTACCTAGATCGTCGAGTCGCGAACCGCCCGGCTCAACGCGGTGAAAACGTGCCATAGCGTCTACCAAGGCAAAGCCGATCCGTTGACCTACATCTGCATGACGGCGCATCGTTGAGGGAATAACGCCCCGAACGACCTCCCCTCGACACCGCTTCATAACGAGAAAATCGGCACCGGCCACGGCGTGATCATCACAAAACACGTAAGCTCGAGGAGCTAACGCAAAGTGCTGCCATAACCTTGATAACACCTTGTATTCTCGACGCATGTCATGTGCCCCTGGCGCTAAAGAGCCGAATGGGGGGCGCCGAAAGACTAGTTCGTGCGATCCAAAAGCGATCATGTAGGTCAGGTTCGCGGACCCGTTAGGAAACTGGAGTACCCGGAATGAACCACTGGTATCAATTTCCGGCGGCAGCTTTTGTCGTAAGTACTCCGCTATCACTTCCCAATCGAGCTCTTCACCCGATCGAACCGCATCAAGCTCGGGAAGAGCGCTGTCTCGAAAGGGATCCACATCAACGGGTATCATCGCCACGCCTTAGAATATCGCGATGGGGTTCACCGGGGAACCGGTCCCCCGGACAACGCGTAGCGGCGCGATCGAAAAGAAAAATTCCCAACGCCCTCGCTCAGCACAAGCATGAGCGAGTGTGTCCAGCCGCAAGTTGTCGAGTAGGTGAAGGCCAATCGCGACAATGCCACACTGATGTATCGGCATTGGCCACCCCTCCGTATCAGGATTGGGGATCGCGTCTGACACACCGTCCGATCCAAGCATCGAGATACGCCGATCATGAAGCCATCGGACCGCCCGCCCGTCCAATCCAGCCAAACCTTCGGTAGGCGCCCAGGAGCCCTTTGCTTGTCGCCTTGCATCACGTCCCGTCGCTATTAGCAGTACATCCCCCTCGCCAACGGTGATGTTTTGCTCACGCTCGGCAGCTTCAAGATCTTCCGGGGACACTCGCTGATCAATATCCAGCCAGTCAACGCCCTTGAGTCGGGGGATATCCAATAAAACACCGCGGCCTGCAATGCCGTCCTTCCCCGCCATGATGCTATTTCGGGTTGCCCCCGTGCTTTTGACGTCCGATGCTTTAAAGCCGTTGTACATCGTCTCTTTCACAAAGACGTGGCACAGCGCGTCAATATGTGAGACCGCCATCCCATGAAACGCCACGCCGATAAAATCCATTGCAGACTCCATGCCTGGAATACCTGTCTCCGTACAGGCATCCCCCGCCACGACCATCATGTGTTGGGCTGGCCGTGGATTGTCCGGCGCGGGCCGGGTCGGGAATTCCAGCGAGCAGCTGACGGTAACGCCATCTTCGATGAGATTTGCTGCAGCCGCTACCCGCGCGGGCGTAATGTAATTAAGGGCGCCACGCTCGTCGTTATCACCCCATTTACCCCAGTTTTTTACGTCTTCGAAAAGCGCTTCTAGTTCCTTTGTCGACATCGTCATTTTCCGCTGTACTCCAATCATTCGGCCGTCCAAGCATACTGGATCGTTCTGCTATGCCGACCCCCGCAACGACGAGAATTAACGCGTACGTCCCGCCCGAGATTTGTAGCTAAATCTAACGAACGAGAAGCCACCACCCCTCGCTACGACCTCGAAACTGGGCACCCAGCCGCTTCCAGGCATAACAGCACCAGCCGAAGCTTCTATTGCCAACACGTTTTGTTAAAGCCCCACTACCTAGGTAGTATTGAGGCACACTTTAGGCGACCTTCACGTTTGAGGGTTACGCAATCGAGTTCGTGGAGAGGCGGGCATCTGCTCCTAGATCCCGTCAACTTCATCAAAGGAGGACCTAATGGCTCACGATATCGTTATTCGAAATGGGGACATTGTTGACGGCACGGGCGCGGAACCCGTTCCTGGTGACTTGGCAATTGATGACGGCGTAATTTCCGCCGTCGGCAATGTTGAAGGAAAAGGCAACGAGGAAATCGATGCAGAAGGTCATGTGGTAACCCCGGGTTTCGTTGATCTCCACACACATCTGGATGCCCAGATCGGTTGGGACCCGCTGATGACACCCGTCAGCTGGCACGGTGTCACCACGGCCCTAATGGGCAACTGCGGCGTCACTTTTGCACCATGCAAGCCGTCGGATCGCGATTTGCTCGCCGGGATGATGGAAACGGTGGAAGACATTCCGAAGCATGCGATCTTGACTGGGCTACCGTGGACCTGGGAAGACTACGGGGGTTATTTGGATGCGATCGATTCCCTCGATCCTGCCGTGAACGTTGCTGGCATGGTCGGTCACTGTGCCGTCCGCTTCTACGTGATGGGCGAACGGGCAGTAGAAGAACAGGCCACACCCGAAGAATTGAGCGAAATGGCCAAGGTAGTGGGTCACTCCATTGACGGAGGTGCGATTGGATTTTCGACCAACCGTTATCCACCCCACAAACTGCCCGACGGACGTTCGATCCCCGGGACCTTCGCAGATCCCAACGAACTGGTTGAAATCGGTAAGGAAGTTGGGGCACGAAATGCCCTAATGCAGGCCGTCGGTGCGGATTTTGAAGTGCTAACAAAAATGGCCAACGCGACCAAGGGTCGCGTACTCTTTAGTTACGGAACGGGTCCTCAAGAGGGCGCGGGCAAAGCCTCTGCCAAGGGACTGGAACAACTCTGTTCAAGTGGTAATGACTTCACTGCCATCACCCAAGTACGAGGGTCGGGCTTTATGTTCGGGCTTCAATCCAACCTTCCAGTACAAGGAGAAACATGGGCGGCAATCCGCAAGATGGATCTCGCCGGACGCTTGGCTGCCATCAACGATGCGGACACGAGCGCTAAACTCGTCGAAGAGGCACGAGCACAGGACGGTCGAACCATGCCGATGCAGAACGTCTTCTACCTCGGGGCTGGTGACTCACCGAACTACACCTTAGCGCCGGAAGAAAACTTGAAGGCAACCGCCGACGCCGCTGGAGAACACTGGTCCGAAACGTTTATCCGCCTTTCTCGTGAAACGAAGGGTCGGGCACTCTTTAACTTGCGAATGTTTAACCAAAACCTCAAGGAACTGGGTGATCTCTTCAAGAGTGAGCACATCTTTCCGAGCTTAGGTGACGCAGGTGCACATGTATCTCAGATCATGGACGCGGGTTGGACTAGTTTCATCCTGTCCTATTGGATCCGAGAAGCCGGTGTCTACAGCATGGGCGAGGGTATTCGTCGAATGACTTCGGGACCAGCACGGGTGCTTGGTTTGTCAGACCGAGGAACTCTTGCTACGGGAATGCGCGCGGACATCAATGTGTTCGATCCAAATACCGTTGCCGAGCGTCAACCTGAATTGGTACATGATTTCCCTGGCGGCGCGCCGCGCTACATTCAAAAGTCGAAGGGCTACAAGGCGACCTTGGTGAACGGGCAAATAAGTGTCTCAGAAGGCGAACACACGGGCGTGCGAGCCGGCAACGTTTTACGGCACCAGGCTTAGGCCTCCGCTGGGACATTCGTGACAGGTCGACGGCTGGTTCGCCTTCGACCTCGAGCGGTAAAACGGTCTCAATCCGCGCTGGTTGGGATCGGCTGTACGTTTCGCGATTGAACCCTACGGACTGAAATGGATATCACCTCACCTCGCCGCGTCGGGACAAGTGACTTGTACGTTACGCCACTGGGGTTTGGTGGGGGCACCATCGGAAGTCCTGATGTTCCCGACAGTACCAGCCTTGATACCGTAACCGGCGCTTGGAGTACCGGCGTACGGTTCTTCGATACCGCACCATGGTATGGGCTGGGTCGTTCGGAACGACGTTTGGGATTGGCGCTCGCAGGCATCGACCATCGCGACGTCTACAGCATCAACACCAAGGTCGGTAAATCACTCGTACCGGAGCCGCAGCGAGACGTGAGTAAACGTACTCTCTCGCCTGGCGGTGAGATTCGAACGCCACGAGACCCAGTCACAGGCTTTCGCGTTGAATTCGACTACACGTACGAACGCATTCGGTCTCAACACCACGAATCGTTGCAACGTCTCGGGCATTCGCGCATCGACAGCTTAACCATTCACGACATCGACTACGGCTATCACCAGCCTCAGCAGATCGAAAAACACCTCAAAGAACTCGATCCCAACGGAGGACGGGGTGCAACGGCGCTTCATGAACTGCGTTCGCAAGGCGCTATCAAAGCTATCGGTTGCGGCTGCAACTTAGAATCACGCAATGCCGACAGTTGGTTGACAAGTGCTCACGAAGACCTATGCGAGCGAATCGCCGATCTCGTCGATCTAGACTTTTTCGTTATTGCGGGCGGTTATACGCTTCTTGAAACTCGTGCTTTACGGCGGGTACTAGCACTTTGCGAACAACGTGGTCTTGGCGTCATCATTGCGGCACCCTTTGCCAGCGGATGGCTCGTCGAAGCGGACGGCCAGGGATCTTACATGTATGACCAGGCACCGTTTGATATTGTCGAAAAGACCCGCGAGATGGCAAACGTTTGCCACGCCCACAATGTATCCCTTGCCGCCGTCGCTCTGCAATTTCCGTTAGCCCACCCCGCCGTGGCCGCAGTCATACCAGGTGCTAAAAACCCAAACGAACCAAAACAAAACCGCGACCATTTGATGACCCCGATCCCAGCCAACCTATGGCAAACGTTGAAGGACGAGGGGCTCTTAGATCCCGACGCACCAACGCCCCATCCTTAGTCACGCTGCTATCCTTCATAAGGTCAAAGACGCGTCCGACAACCCTGGGCTAGAATGTCGCCCTTATGCATGAACGGCCTTTAAAACTAGTCCACACATCGGACGTACACTTGGACAGTCGATTTACCAGTGGTGCGGCTGGGGAGTTCCGCAACGGCGCCGAACGCGCTTTTGCCGCCGTCGTTCAAGTCGCCCTCGACGAATCCGCGGATTTGCTCTTGATCGTTGGCGATCTCTTCGACAATAACAGGGTGCCGGATGAAGACTTCGAGTTCGTTTGCAATCAGTTGCAACGGCTATCATGTGCCACGGTTCTTCTCCCCGGTAATCATGATATCCACGACGACTACTCGATTTGGCATCGTATCGAGCTAGCCGGCGCCGGCAACCACGTACACGCGGTTCTTAACCATCGTGGAGATATCCTCGAGTTTCCTGAACTAGGCACCCGCGTATGGGGTAAAGCGATGGCCGAACATGCTCCCGAAAATATTCCCCTGGCTGGAACACCTGAACCCACTGCACAAGGATGGAATATTGGCCTCGCGCATGGTCAAGTGGTCGAGAAGCGAGCGGGAATCGGTTCTTCACAAATCACAAAACAGGAAATCGGTAACTCGGGGTTCGACTATCTAGCACTTGGCCATGTCCACGTGTGGGGGGACATGTCCGCCGGGGCGACCACGGCCTGCTACCCTGGTTCGCCAGTTGCCGCGTACGCGTCTGCGAGCGGCGGACACGTTGCCGTGGTCCACCTCTCAATCGAAGGTGGAGTCTCAATATCACAACGCCTCGTCGACCAGCGAATTGAGAAAAGCACCGTTGAAGATCCGTTGGCAGGAATCGTCATTTAACGCCGGGACCGAGCGAATATTTTACGCCGATGCGAACGCATGCCTCGACCCAACCGTCCGTAGAATGTCAAAGAGGAAAGGGGCCTCGTGCAATTCACCTTTAACGAAGAACAAGATCAGCTTCGCGCGACCGCTCAAAAGTTCTTGGCCGATAAATCACCCACGGTCGAAGTCCGTCGGATTATGGCAACAACTGAGGGCTACGACCCCGCTGTCTGGACACAACTCTCCAGCGAACTCGGTTTCACCGCGACCCACATACCCGAAGCCTACGGCGGGCTCGGACTGTCCTACGCCGAACTCGGAATAGTATTTGAAGAGATGGGGCGATCGCTTCTTTGTGCCCCGTTCTTCGCAACCTCTTTGGCCGCAACCGCCGTAATGAACGTCGCGACCGAATCGGAAAAATCTGACCTGCTGCCTAACATAGCGACCGGCAACCGTATCGCAACGTTTGCAGTCTTCGAAACGGCTGGAAAGTGGGGCAGCGACTCAATCAAGCTCTCAGCCGAAAATAACCGATTAAACGGGATTAAGCGCTACGTTCTTGATGGGCACATTGCAGACCTTCTAATCGTTGTCGCCAGAACGAATGACGGCAATGAAAGCGATGGCATTGGATTTTTCTTGATCGATGGTAATGCGCCTGGATTAAGACGGCGCTTGGTCAACACCGTTGATGCGACGCGTAAACTATCGGAACTTGAATTTGTCGACGTCACCGCGCGCCGTCTCGGTGGAGATGGTGATCAGACCGCCAAGCTCGAAGACACGCTCGATCTGGCTGCCATCGCGCTCGCCAACGAAATGGTCGGAGGAGCACAACGCTTGGTAGACGAAACCGTCAAGTACGCCGTCGAAAGAATCCAATTTGGTCGAGCGATCGGATCGTTTCAGGCCATTAAGCACAAGTGTGCCGACATGCTGCTCGACGTGGAAATGGCGAAGTCCGCGGCATATTACGCGGCGGCTGCGGCTGCGTCTCACGACCCCGAATTGCCCGCACTCGCCAGCCTGGCTAAAGCTTCGGCCTCCGAAGCCTTTACGCGAATCGCTGCCGAATGTATCCAAATTCACGGGGGCATAGGATTCACCTGGGACAACGACACCCACCTTTGGTTCAAACGCGCAAAAAGTTCCGAAGTTTTCTTCGGCGATCCCACCTATCACAAAGAACAACTCATCAACCGATGGCAACATTGATGGATCCGGTAAGCGCCAAGCAACTGCGCCAAGAGCTACGAGCCTGGCTCGAATCCAATTGGGATCCAAACGCGTCACTAATCGAGTGGCGTACCAAACTCACGGAGTCAGGTTGGGGCATGCCCACATGGCCATCGCAATGGTTTGGGAAGGACTTGCCGCAGGCTTTGAATCCGATCGTAGAAGAGGAGTTCGCCCGCATAAACGCCGTCACGGTGGCCCGCACCGGCATCCGCCTTCTGGCAGCCGCGACCATTCTGGAGCATGGGAACGACGACCAAAAGTCTCGGTACCTGCCACGGATTCTCACGGGCGAAGACACGTGGTGCCAGCTTTTCAGTGAGCCCGGTAGCGGTTCCGATCTCGCAGGAGCCATCACGAGAGCTGACTTCGATGGAACTCATTGGATCGTCAACGGCCAGAAAGTCTGGACTACAAGTGCGCATCATGCCGACCATGGGCTACTCCTTGCCCGGACCAATTGGGACGCACCTAAACACGACGGGCTTTCCTATTTCGTCATCGACATGCATCAGCCCGGTGTATCGGTTCATCCGCTCAAGCAAATGAACGGCCACGCGTCATTCAATCAGGTGTTTTTTACCGACGCCGTGGTTGCACCGGAAAACCAAGTGGATCGGATCGGTAACGGCTGGAAAGTTGCGATGACCACGTTAATGCACGAACGCCGGAGCGCCGATGCATTACGAACGGTCCATCGAGACCATGACTTAACGGGTCGCATATATGACGAAGAGCGCGATGAAACAGCAACCGTTATGGAACCGTACAAATGGTATCCGCAACGTGCTGGTCGAGTAGATCTCGTCTTTGAACGCGCCAGTGAAACCGGAAAAATAGACGACGTAGTCGTCCGTCAAGCCATCGCCGAACTGATGATCAAAGCCCGGACCGCCGAATGGACCGCGAGACGAGCCCGCGCAGCTCAACAACAAGGCCGACCTCAAGGGCCTGAAGGTTCCTTGGGCAAATTGGCAGCCAGTCATGTGGCCCGACAAGCTTCCAAGGTACATACGATGATCAGTGGTAGCGACAGCATGCTTGAGGGCGAGGATGGGCCTTTGGCCGGGTTGATCGCAGAAATTCTCGTTTCCGTGCCCGCCACGTCGATCGCAGGAGGTACCGATGAAATTCAGCGCAATATCATCGCCGAACGCGTCCTAGGAATGCCCAAAGAACCGCGCATGGACACGGGGCCCTTTCGCGACGTCATGAAGAACCCGGGACCCGCAGCTTAATAAACCTTGACATACGTCCCCCGTCGACGACTCAGTCAGGGCGATCGATGTGACTCCCAGCATTATCCAGCTGGAAGCTTGACCGTAGCCGTTCCAAAAACCCGTGTTTCTTCCGCTTCGTTCGTAATCGTAATATCGATCTCAACGGATCCGGCTTCTTCGTCAACGTCGGTGACAACGCCTACGATCTGGTGAGGTTGATCAACCAAGACCGGGGCGCGAAACACCGTATCGATGGCTACAATTTCTGCCGTTGGCGCCCATCGGTGAATCATCGCTCCCAAGAAACCCTGACTCATGACGCCCGGAACCAAAGCGCCAGGAAATCCTTCTTTCCGTGCCGCTTCATGATCAGTGAATCGGGGTCCGGCCCATCCAACGAACTTCCCAAACCGTTTAACGTTCTCAAGACTGGTATCCGGCGCGAAAGTTGGCAGTTCAGCTCCAAATTCCACATCGCCGACAGCCGTTACGGTCTCACTCACTGGGTCTCTCCCTTATCACCGTCCTCGTGTCCGCATTCGCGACATGAATACCTTCCTCATCAAAAAGTTCCATCCGCGTAACCAGAAAGATCATGCGCCCCGACCTCCCAGTCTTTGTGTAGATGTCGTGTAAGTGCGACTTTCCGGTGAGTGTCACCCCGGCCCGAATTGGCGCCATCCATTCAACCCCTTTTCCGGCGTCCATGCCGACACCACCCAATCGTGGGAAGTCCACAGGTAGAGAACGGCCCCCAACCAGGGTAGATACAAAGGTCGGTGGTGCCTGAAAGTCAGCATGTGACGGGTCAGTAAAACGCGGGTCCTGCTCGCCACAGCTGAGAGCATACTCGGCGAACCGTTCACCATCGATGTCGAAGGTGACTTCGTCAAATTCTTCGTTCAAAAAACCTGAACGAAGTTCTTCAATATCCGTTTCCAAACCCCTGATCCCCTACTTCCAGAAATAACCGCCGATACTAACATCCCCAACTAACATCTTTCGTTTTCAGTGCAAGGTCCGTGGCAGTTCTCGTTCCAGGTAGGTAATCGCTTTTCGAATATCTTCGAAATTGGGATTGAGACGCACCGCCCGTTCAAACGCAACCACGGCGCTATTAACATCACCGGCACGCATGCATAGCTGCCCAAAGCCGCTGATCGCACCAAAGTGTCGCGGTTCAAGCTGCAACGTGCGCTGGATATCCTCCATGCTGTCAAGATCGCGTTCCTCGACAAAACGCAACGTGGCCCGTTTGTTCCATGCTTCGGCCCACGTAGGCCATCGACGGACCATGCGGTTTAATCCTTCGTTCGCGTCAGCCAATGAACCTCGGCTAAGCGCTTCGACAACTTGCTCCATTGCGTCGACAGCTTCCGGTTCCTCATGGTGACACCAAATCTCCCAAATTTCGTTTTCTACCAGTTGGCTCTCTCGACCAGGCTCCATGAGTTGTAGCTTTTCGAAAAGTGAAGCGAGTTCACCCTGTTCCTCCGCATCGCTTGTCATCATCGTGACAAGAATTTGCGGGATCAGCAGAGTGGCCGAATCCAGACTCATAACAAACGACGCGACAGACGACCGACGTTGGTGATGATCAACGTAAAAAAGGTACTCGGTTTCATCGCTTGCCAGACCGAGTAAGGCATCGTGACAACTCAGAACATCCGAACCCCTGTTCGCCTCCACGATTAATAGCCAACGGTTTTCTCCGCCATGAGGGTATTTACCTCGTCGGGCGTCAACCCAAGCAGCTCGTAGAGGACCTGCTCGGTATGCTCGCCCAGCATCGGCGGTCGACGCGTCGCCGGCCGGCCTTTTTCTCTTAACAAAACTGGAATCCCTGTGTAATGGCGCGTGGCGGCGGACGGATGTGAAACCGCCGGGAAAAATCCCGACGCATGGGCCTGTTCATCGGCCGCCATATCATCACCCGTAACGACCCGCGAGCAAGGGACGTCCGCAGTTCGCATGATTGTTTCGACCTCGTCCAAGCCTTTGGTCTTTGCCCACTCGCTAAAGCGTTCATCAAGCGTATCGAAAGCGGCAATCCGCCCCGCCGCCGTCTCGTAGGCGGCATCGCCCATCCACGGTTCCTTCAACGAACTCCGTAAGCGGGACCACTGTGCGTCGTCTTCCACGGCGAACGCGACCCAACGATCCTCGCCCTGCACTTGGTAACAACCGTGGGGCGCCATGTCAGCGCTGCCATTACCTTGCGGCGGTATTTCGCTATCTTGATAAAACTGCTGCAAGAAGCGATCGCCAATCAAATACGCCGCCGTCTCAAACTGGGCCGCTTCGATAAAACGCCCCTGCCCATCATCCCCGCGTTTGATCAAGGCGGCGAGCAACGGTACCAAGGCTTGTTTGCCGGCCATATGATCAGGATGGTTGAGGTTAGTGCCGACCGGATATGGGTCGTCGGGATGAGCCCATTGTGACGTGACGCCAGAGAACGTTTGCAGATTCGGGCCGTAGGTCTGAAAGCCGTCGTAGACGCCTCGACCCAACCCTTGACTACTTAGATACACGACATCAGCACGTGCGGCACGAGCACCTTCGTAGTCGAGACCCCAACGGTCAACAACTCCGCCGCGCATATTTTCCATCACAACGTCGCTATGCCCAGCCAAATCGCGAATTAGGTCCTTGCCCCTGTCGTGTGTCATATCGACGGCAACGCTGCGCGTACCCAAATTCAGTTGGTTGAAGCTCGGACAGTTGTTGACATCCATGTAACCGTTCAAGCCCACCTGTCGGAGAAAATCGACACGGGTCGCCGATTCCACCTTAATCACATCCGCACCGAAGAGACTCAACAATGAAGCGGCCTCAGGAACAACAGCTCCCACTCCCAACTGCAGCACACGGGTCCCAACCAATGGTCTGGCTGGATCTATTGCATCGATTCGAAGCACCATTTCCGGGCGACGTTCCTTCGCGATCGCCATGACTTCAGAATTCGCATTACCTAGCGCCGGCGCTGGCACGATAATGGCATCGTCGTTCGATTCCCCAATGCGAATCGGGGGCCGCATGAGTTCAAGCGTGCCGAAATCAGGATCGTCGATCGACGTAAACAAGCCCCGACCGTCGACGTGCGGGTCCTCCCGAAATGCGGTCATCGAATAGACCGGGGTAATCGTGAGTCCTGCGGCTTGGCCGCGCCGGAACATGTCATCAACTCGCATCGTCCGAGTAATCTCGGAACACAACAGGTAGAGCGCGTCGGCATTTTCCATACGGAAGGTCAGATCTGCCCAGGGACCACTAACAAGGTCCTCAGGACTGCCCAGGATGTCGACAAACGCATCCCATTGACCCGGGGTGACCGTCAGGGCTCGAACATAACCGTCGAGTGCTTCGTAAATAGGCAATGCGGCGGCACCAACACGGGCCGTCACGCTGCCCTGCCCCGACGCGTGCATGCCGTATGAATGCAACGGTCGCGTCCACGGCGTAATTGCCGCAACCGCGGCTTCTTCAAATGGAATCTCGTAGCGCATCAACCCGCCACCTTGTCGATACGTCAGGATACCCATGAGCGCCATGATCGCGGCATAAATCGACGTGCCATCCAAAGCCAACCACGACGGTGCGTTGCAAGGTGGTTGATGCGGCCAACCGCTCGATGCCAAGCCACCGCTGGCCGCAAAACTCACGATGGAAGACGTTCCCAGTCGACGACCGTCGGTGATGGTCACCGTCGTCGGCACGGTTTCGGCCTTAAGACACGAGTTTAATTCGGAATCGGCGTGTGCAATGAGGGCATCGGATCGTTCAATCAATCCATTAAGCAAATCCCTGTCGTCACCGCTCGACGCGTCGATGACGACGCTCTTTTTATTCATATTGCGCGAAAGGAAGGCGATGCTACCCCGCGGTGAATCGCCCGCTTCAGGAACCCTGGGTTTCCGCTGCCTCGTCGCCGATCCTTCCCGAGGCTCGACCAAGTAGACATCAGCACCAAGGCCAGCAAGCACCAAGCCTGCGTATTCGGTAAGCGGATGAGCGATTTCAACCACCCGATACCCCTTCAAGAGCGCTTCGCTCATCACCGTGTCTCGCGGTCAGTTATTTAGTGCTATGCCGTAAACGTCAGCTGCAGTACGGAACAGGATGTTCTCCTGTGTCTGTCGATCTTGATCACCTAGACATGCTTCAACATGATCTCTAACGCCCGGATAAAGGCAGGTCGGATGAGGAAAATCCGTCTCAAACATAATGTTTCCATTCCCGAGAACGTCCACCGTATGGGCAATACTCCTTTTCTCAAACCAAAACGACGCGTAAATTTGCCGTTTGAAATACTCCATGGGGCGGAGTTCAAGACCACCCCGATTGACAAGATTTTCGTCCATCTGGTACTCGCACGCTTCGAGCATGAACGGCAACCAACCCACGCCACTCTCCACGGAAACAAATTTCAACGAGGGAAAACGATCCAGCAAACCACTAAAAATCAAATTGGTCAGGCACCGCATATTGTTCATAAACATCATCGTCGAGACGGCGGCGAGTGAACGATTGTTTCCGAGCCCTTTCCAGGCAGGCAACGAGGTTCCCGACCCAATGTGGAAATTCACGGGGAATCCACGCTCTTGCGCAACGCTCCACAATGGGTCCCAAAAACGATCATGCAGGTAAGGAAGCTGCCACTGTTCGGGCGCGTCCGTCATCGTGAACCCCGTGAGTGAAAGCTCGTCGTCACATCTTTCGAGCTCTTTGACCGCTAAATCCAAGTCCCAGAATGGTAACAAAGCCTGGGGATATAGCCGCCCTTTGCCCTCCGACTGAAGATCGGCAACAGCATCGTTGTACGCAGTCACGCAGAAGTTGCGGACCTCCGTATCTTTCACTTGCATGATCCGACTGCCGGCAAAGCCCAGGATATTTGGATAGAGGATCTGCACGTCAAGACCCAACTCGTCCATGGACGCAAGTCGCGCCGCTGGAAGCGTTGCGGCTTCGGTCATGGCTTCAAAACTGTCGAGCGAAAATGTCCCGTAATTCTTAGCTCCTTGCTTATCGATAACGCAAAATCCCGGCGGACCCAGGGCTAAATCTTCGACCACCCATTGCTGTTTTCCATCGGTATTCAATACAACACGTGGTGCAACATCCCGTATGTTGGCGGGCGCGCGTTGCAACCAGAGATCTTTCGGCTCGGTAAAATGGGTATCAATGTCGATAATGGGGATCTCAGCAAGCGCAGTATTCATTTGATTCTCCCTTGTCGTCCCATCATATTGAGTTTCGCTGATCGCATCGACTAGCGCTTCTAAGGTACATTAACCGCCATGAATCTCGCAAAATCCGCCATCGACGTGGGCTTGTTCGTCGACGGTGATGGCGACGCCGTGCTCAATCACTGGTCGCACACGATCGGTGTGCCCTTCGACGAAATGCTTCCGACCGGGGGCGGTGTCCGGCAACATCGACACGCGCTTGGTAATTCCGTGATCAAGATCAACCATTCCCGTGACGCCCTGGATCCTACGCCTTCCGCCGGGTACCGCGAACTGCTCATCGCGAACGCAAAGGTCGCAAGCGAAACTGACGTCACCGATCCTGCAGGCAATATCGTTAAGCTGGTACCGCCCGGTGATGTCACCCAACTCCGGCTACGCGTGGCGACGCCCAACGTTATCGAACTTCTGCAATTTTATTGCGAAGTACTCGAGCTTGAGCTGGCTTCCAAGTCAGTGGTTAGTTGCGGCGACTCGCAAATCGAAGTCGTTCCCGGTCCCCTTCCCTCGCCCGCGCCTCTTCGAGGTCAAGGGTTTCGTTATATTACGATTCAGGTCCACGACGTCATTGCCGAACATCGCTCGATCCTCGATCGGGGTGGGAAAGAGGGCGCCAAGCCCATGCGCCTCGGCGATGTGGCCCACATCTCCTTTGTGAAAGACCCTGACGATAATTGGATCGAAATTTCGCAACGAAAGTCACTCACAGGGACGCTAAGTTGACGGCTTGGCGCAAAGTCCGAATGGCCGCTTTGCTTGGCTTGATAAACGTTTCGTCTTTTATCCAAGCAAACGAAGGCGTCGTGGTGTTCGGTAGTTTTACGAACGGTGAGAACGCTGAAGCCCGACAACGCGAGTTATCAAAGCAACTCAAGACGTCTATCAACATCGTCAACGTAACCGTAGGCAGTGTGCGCTACTACCGCGTGGTCACCGACCCGATACTCAAAGCGGATGCCCAAATCCTCATCGTGGACGCTCAATCACACGGTGTCGCGGGTTGGTTCGCGCCCGGAACCGTCAACCAAAATCATACGCCCGAAACAGCCAAACCGTCGGGTCCGACTGTTCCCGCTTTTGCCTCCTTGCATCGCACGTCTCAAGAGATGGCCACCCTGGTAGCACAACCATCAGGGTCCGTAGCAGCAACCCTGCAAACGGGCGATGTGATCGAGATCCCCTTTTTCGATCAAGTCGACATTGTGGTCGACGGAAAAATTGATGAGTCGGCTTGGACCGAAGTCCCCGTATACGATGACCTACGGGTGACGAACCCCGATACATTGGGATCGCCCAGGTATCAGACCATGACGCGATTCCTCTATACCAACCAAGGTCTTTATATCTCTGGGTTCATGGAACAACCACACGACACTTTGGTGTCGCGACTGTCTTCCCGAGATAAATACATCAACCGAGACTCCTTCGGCGTCACCCTGGATACCTCGGGCGAGGGACACTACGGTTACTGGTTCGTCGTGAACCTTGGTGGATCCGTCCTTGATGGCAAAGTAGCGCCCGAGCGGAGTATGAGCGAGCAATGGGACGGCCCTTGGGAAGGACGCAGCACAAAGGTGCCGGGCGGATGGAGCGTCGAGATGTTTCTGCCCTGGCCAATGATGGCCATTCCCAATGCTGAGCAGGCGAGAACGATGGGCATTTGGGTGAACCGCAAAGTCGCGTTCATCGACGAGCAGTACAGCTGGCCCGCGCTACCCTTCTCGCAGCCACGATTCATGTCGGCCCTGCAACCGATTCGACTAGAAACGCTCACGACCCAACAACAACTCGCTGCCTTTCCCTACACCTCGGCCACATACGACGAAATGAGTGGTGACCAGGAAGTGCGCGCCGGCACCGACATTGCTTGGCGCCCATCAACGAACCTTCAGTTAACTGCCGCGCTATTGCCCGACTTCGGTTCCGTCGAATCCGATGACGTCGTGGTCAACTTAACGGCCTACGAAACGTTTTTCCCCGAAAAGCGCCTTTTTTTTCTGGAAGGTAACGAAGTGTTCATTACCACGCCCAGATCAGACGTTAATCGATACGGGTCCAGCGGCCGCGGTGGTGGATCGCGGGCAACCGCCCCGACTTACACACCTGAACCCACAACGTTCTTAAATACACGTCGAATTGGAGGGCCGCCCCGCCACGTATCCATCCCTGATGAAATCGATGTTGCTTCAGTCGAACTCGGTAAACCCACCGATCTTCTCGGTGCAGTCAAACTAGCCGGAAGCTCGGGGCGCATGCGCTACGGCGTCTTGGCAGCCTTCGAGGACGACGTCGAACTTCCAGGCGTTGTGAAAGCGACGGGCGATCGGATCACAGTGCAGGAAGACGGGCGCGACTTCGGTGTTGTACGCGCTCTATACGAGCAGAGCGATGGTGCCCGCCGCTCCATCGGTTACATCGGGACGCTGGTAACCCTGCCAGACGACAACGCCATGACGCACGGCATTGATGCCCACCTTTTGTCATCCAAAGGTAAGGTTCAGGTCGATGGACAACTCCTCTACAGCGATGTCGGCAAACAGCCAGGTTATGGAGGATTCGTTGACATATCCATAGCACAACGACGGGGGGTCAATCACAGTTTCGAGTTCGACTACATCGACAAGAATTTGGACATCAGCGATCTCGGCTTTATCAGTCAAAACGACCTAATCGCTACGCAGTACGGCGTGTACCGATTCGTGGGTCATGGGCTAAAGTACTTTCGTCGAGTAACTACCTCACTTTTCATGGGTGCACAGGCCAACACCGACGGGTTTCTTACCCGACTGGGCATCTACACGGGACAAGGATTTGAATTCCCCAATTACTCAAACCTAAGGCTTTCGCTAAATTACTACGCGCCTAAATGGGACGATATCAATAGCCGCGGCAACGGCATGTTCAAGGTCGATAGCCGCATGTTTCTCCACGCCGCGTACGGCACGAATTCAGCCAAGCGAATTTCGTGGAGCGGGACCTTGGGTGCACAACAAGAAGAGCTCGATGGTCAGTGGGGTTATAGCGCGGAGTTCGGGTTCACGTTACGAGCGAGTGATCGTATGACGTTCGATCTCGATCTTCGATACAAACGGCGTGATGGGTGGTTACTGCATCGCTCGGGTCGGAATTTCGCAACCTACGAAGCGGACGATTTTCAACCCAGAATCGAAATGGATTATTTCTTCAGTGCCCGCCAACAACTTCGTCTCACGATGCAGTGGGCGGGCATTCGAGCGAAATCTCTGAAGTATTACCAAATTCCAGAGTCTGAAGACGAATTGGTCACGAGATACTTGACTGACGGCACGAGCAACGAAGACTTTTCTCTATCGCGACTCACGGCGCAACTTCGATACCGTTGGGAACTG
>JAKUTI010000049.1 GCA_022448765.1 Pseudomonadales bacterium | reverse complement strand
ACCACTGCTCCCAATGGACTACCTCGTCTAAGGGCTGGCGCCGGGCCGGCTTGAAGTCAGTGCCGAGGGTGTAGGCGACCGGCAGCAGGCCGACCTGCATGACATCCTCGGGGATCCCCAACAACTCGGCCGCCTCCTCCTCACAGCGGAGATGCAGCGTAGTCAGGACTGATCCCAAGCCTCGGGCCCGTAGGGCAAGCTGGAAGCTCCATACCGCAGGAAAGATCGAACCCATCACCCGGGCCCAGGCATCACGCGATGGCTCGGCCGGCAGATTTTCCGTGCGGATACAGGGGATAACGTGCACCGGCACGTCCTGGAGCCGTTCGGCCAGATAGCGGGCCGAGTCGAAGACCCGGCTGTCCTGTGTCTCACCCGCCGCCAACGCTTTCTGATGCGCCGCCTCGAGACGGACGGTAGCGTTTTTACGATAGAGTTCGGCCAGCGCTTGACGCCGATCAGTATTCGTGACTACGAGCCAGCACCAGTCCTGACGGTTCGAGCCAGTCGGTGCCTGCAGGGCAAGCTCCAGGCAGTCGCGGATAATTTCCAGCGGGACCGGTCGCTCGAGATCGAGGCGCTTACGCACCGCACGCGTGGTAGAAAGCAGCGCGTCGGTAACGGACAGGTCGAATACAGTCATCGTATCGTTCCTCATGATAAATTTTAAATGCTAAGACACCGTATGGCAGTGCCCATCTCAATGCAAGACCGCGATCGATCGGCACAATCTTCCAGTGCAGTTCCGCATCCACGGGAAGGAATCGTGATTCCAATTTGAGCCGCCTACCCTGAGGACTACAGTTGAGGTTCTTGCGAACCGACGGGGAGTATCGGCAAGAAATAAGAGAACAGCGAAGACGACGTCACGGTGGCCCCTATTAACGGCCGTCGGCGATGCCTTCATGGCGGAAGCTCGCGGCCACCAATCCGTCCACTAAGTCGATACAAATGCCCATGTCGTCCAGCACGCTGATGCTGAACGACATGGGCCAGGATGCGATCTTGGGCGCCTCCGATCGAAAGCGCACCGTCCGCAGAACGTGACTAGTCAGGCACTGCCGCAGGCTTAACCGAGTCGCGGTACTTGTAGGCGTTGGCCCAAGCCTTTTCATAGGCCCGCTGGGAGTCGAGAATCTTCTGGAACCACCCACCTTCCTCGGCCGCTACCCTGTCAGCCCAAGCGTAGGAAAGCTCCCTAGCACGCTTGATCACGTCATCGTCGAGAACGACGATTTCGTTACCGGAGTTGAGGTAAAACTCATAAGCAGGCGCATCTTCATGTCCGACGAAGTGGTAGAAGTCTATGCTCATCTTGCGGGCAGAGATTTCGATTATCTTCTTCTGACGATCCGACAACTTGTTCCACACATCCACGTTGAAGTTGCATGTACCCACGGCTGCAGGCTGATGGATGCCTGGCATGATCAGATACTTGGCGACCTTGTGGAAGCCAGCCGCCTTGTTGACCGAAAGCTGTGCCCACTCAACGGCATCGACCACACCGCGCTCCAGCGCCGCATAGATTTCTGAGCCAGGCAGAATCACCGCCGAGACACCCATGTCTTTTGAGATCTCAGCCCAGATACCGGAGGTACGAACTTTCAAGCCTTTGAAGTCCTCCAGTGTCTGTACTCGCTTGGTGCTGTGCAAACCCATTTCTCGAGGTGATATACCGCACGGAAACGCGATGACGCCAAATTCCTCCAACTGAAACTCTTGGATCATCTCTTGACCGCCACCGTGGTAGAGCCAATGAATCAACTGCTCGGCGTTGAGGCCTCCGGCGTAACCAGACAACAGCGCAACGGCCTTGTTTTCGCCCCAATTGTAGCCGTCATAGGTGTGGCCCATATCTGCGACCCCGTTGCGCACCGTCTCGGTAACTGTGTTCCAAGTGCCCAAGGTGCCACCGGGGAAAACCTCAATCGCGATCTCGTCGTTGGTCAGGAATTCGACCATCTCGGCGAAGTACTTGGCTTGCTTGTCCATCACCAACCCACCGCCCCAGGATGTGGCCATTTTCAACTTTATTTGCTCCGCCGAAGCCGCGCCGGCAAAGAGTCCAAGCGCCACCATGGCACCCAGCAAAGTCGTAATAAGTCTTTTCATTGAGTTCTATCTCCTTTGGTTTGCTCTAGAAAAACAACAATTCGAAATATATCACAACAAATAGATGCATATATCACAACAAATCGACATGACAAGAATTCGCCGGTCAGCCCAAGATCGGCAAGTATTTGCTCGAAATAGATCTCGACGTGCTGAAACTCACTAGCGCCAGGCAACCGCAAAGTCCGCGGCGACGCCACCCTCGAAGCGAACCAGGCTGACGAACCCGGGGCGCGAAGTCGAAGCTGTCGTTCAAGCCGGGGCACCGAAGTCGATGACTGAGCGGACGACCTTGCCCTCCTTCATGTTTCGGAAGCCCTCGTTGATCTCCTCGAGTTTGATCCGGTCGGAGATCAAGTCGTCGAGGTGGAGCCGCCCCTGCATGTAGAGCTCTACTAGACGGGGCATGTCGACGCGGAAACGATTCGAACCCATGGAACAACCCTGGATTCTGCGCTCACGCGCCATATGGCGAGCGTCCAGCTCGATTTTTTCGCCGAGTGGCACCATGCCGACGATCGTCGCGGTGCCGCCGATCGCAAGCATGCGGAAGGACTGTTCGGCGGTGAGCTTAAGCCCCAGGCATTCGATCGCGTGGTGCACACCGCCCCCGGTCATCTCCAGGACATTCTCGACTGGATCGCCATCGTTGGGGTTGATCAGATCGGTAGCACCCATCTTGGTCGCAAGCTGCAGTTTCACAGGGTTGGTGTCGACGGCGATTATGCGGCCCGCGCCGGCGACATAGGCACCGTTGATCGCCGCCATGCCGACGCCGCCGCAGCCGATCACCGCCACGGTCTCGCCGGCCGACACCTTGGCCGTACGCACTGCAGCGCCGAAACCTGCGATAACGCCGCAACTGATCAGGGCAGCTCGATCGAACGGCATGTCCTCACGGATCTTCACAACCGCGTTCTCGTGCACCAACATTTGCTCGGCGAAGGAAGAGAGATTAACGAAGGTATGCAGTTGCTCCGGCTTCCCCCACTCGAGACGCTTCGCCTTTCCGGGCGGCATCTTGACATCGGTGTCGAGGCAGAGGTTGGGGTGACCGGTGATACAGTTCTCGCAGGTGCCACAGAAGACCGAGAGACAAGTTACCACGTGGTCGCCTGGCTTGACGTAGCTCACCTCCGAGCCTACTTGCTCGACGATACCAGCGGACTCGTGGCCCAGTACGACCGGCAGAGGGTGCGGAAATATCCCTTCAATAAAATGCAGGTCGGAGTGGCAGAGACCGGCCACCGCAGTGCGCAATAGGACCTCGTGCGCCGCCGGCTTACGGACACTGATCTCCTCTATGACGAGCGGCTGGTGGGCTTCATATAAGACTGCAGCTTTCATGGGTATCTCTTCTTCATCACAGGTTTTGTTTTGTAGTTAGGCTAGCCTAGAAGGCGGGTGCGGCGCCATCACTCACAGACTCTGGAAAACTTGGGAGCGGACACGGATCCGGTCGGTGAACCGACCCCAGCCGCGCACGGCCATGTTCCGGTACGCATTGGTGTCGAGGGCTTCCGCGCTCTCTAGCTCGTAGACTGCGGCATAGACCTTGGCACCGTCCTTCGTTTTCTCGCCGTGATCGGTCAGCGACGCGTCGCGTGCCGCTAGGTAGCGTGTCCCGCGAAGTATCCCTGGACAAGTCAGTGCTTCCGGAAGATGGACTTCGTCGTACCATTGGTTCCAGTCCTCCTCGACTGCCGGATCGATCTCCACAGTGACTATTAAGAGACAAGTCGGCAAGTGCGTCATTTTATTGGGGCTCCTGTTCTGTGGCTCTGTGGTTGCGGTCGGATCTTTTCCCTAACACCTTAGTTAAAGTTAAGCAACACCCCGACAAAAAACTCTGAATGACCACACTAAATACGTGATATCACGTCTCGCCGTAATATATTACAATTTCAACCACGCTGCTAAGTATGGTGGATTCTTTAAGAAAGCCCTACGACTAACACCGCATATAGTCTCGCTGATAACGATTTCCAATCCACCCCTAGCCATAGTAATAGTAAGTAAGAGCGCCAGTATATTTTTGAGACAAGGAAAAAAATGAACAACTACGAGAGTGCTGTCGGCTGATGTGGACGATCATTCGGCCCATTGAGTGGCTCACCAAGGTCTTCGGGCATATCGGCGGATTTATCATCGCGCCCCTGATCGTTTCCATGGTCTGGGAGGTGATCTCGCGAAGATTCTTCGACGCACCGACCATGTGGGCCTACGAATTATCGTATATGCTGATGGGTACCAGTTTCATATTTGCACTTGCGTTCGCGTTGCAGCTGCGTCGGCACATCCGGGTCGATTTCCTCTACGATTCCATCAGCCTGAAGAAGCAGTCGATGATCGACCTGATCGGCTTCGCCATTCTGGTGCTACCAGGGACGATACTGCTTCTGGGCGGCCTCTGGGACTTCCTGGCGTACGCCTACGAGAAAGACCTACGTTCAGGCCAGTCAGTTTGGAACCCAGTGGTCTGGCCTGTCCGGGTCGGCTTTGTCATCGGCTTTATCCTACTGGTGCTTCAAATCATCTCCGAGATCCTTAAATGCATTCTCGTACTCATGGGCCATGACGTGCCTCGGCCGGCGGCAGACGAAACGCCAGCGATGACTAAGCCATGAGTCTCCCGCTCGCGGCATGGATGTTTCCGGTTCTGATGTTCCTAATTTTCATGGGCTTTCCGGTTGGCTTTGCACTCATGGGAACGGCTTTCGTCTTCGGCATCATGATCTATCCGCCCGACGCACTGGCGTATCTTCTGACCACCAAGGTGGCAGACGCCGCCGGTAGCCAGGTGTTGGCGGCGGTACCCCTATTCATTTTCATGGGTACGATGATGGAGCGCTCGGGCATCGCGGAGCGCCTCTTCGAGGTGATCCACATGTGGACCCGGCGGCTACCGGGCGGCCTCGCGGTCGGCACCGTGCTTATGTGCGTGGTTTTCGCTGCCGCCAGTGGCGTCATCGGTGCTACCGAGTCGGTGGTCGGCCTGCTGGCCATCCCGGTGATGCTGAAATATGCATACGACAAGGGCCTGATCTCAGGCACAATCTGCGCCGGTGGCTCGCTCGGCACTATCATCCCGCCCTCCATCGTCGTCGTGATCTTGGGACCGGTGGCCGATGTCGACGTCGGCAGCCTCTTTGTTGGCATGCTGTTTCCGGGGCTGATCTTGGCCGGGCTCTACATGTTGTACATCCTAGTCTTGTGCACGATCAAGCCGAGGTACGGGCCGCGCTTAGCGCCAGAAGACGATGAGCTCTCGTTACTCCAGAAGATCGTCATATCGGTCCAGGCACTGCTGCCGCCGGTCTTCCTGATTGCCGCCGTCCTGGGCACGATCATCGCCGGCTGGGCAACACCGACAGAGGCGGCGGCCATGGGTGCCGCTGGCTCGATCGTCCTGACGCTGGTCTATAGGACCTTCACGTTCGCTGTGCTGTCGCAAGCCTTCATCAAAACTATCGTGATCACCGCAATGATCTTGATGATCCTCTTGGGCGGGACCATGTTCGCCGGTATCTTTGTGTCCGCTGGCGGCATGACAATGATACAGGACGCGCTGCAGGGTATTGGTTTGACTGCTTGGCCGACCTTGCTGCTGATCCTGTTCTTAGCCTTCCTGGCTGGCTTCGTCCTGGAGCTGGTCTCGATCATCCTGATCTTTATCCCGATCGTGATGCCGCTGATAAAGCAGTTCGGCTTCAACGAGATCTGGTTCTGCATCCTGTTCCTGATCGTGATCCAGACTAGCTATCTGACCCCACCGATGGCGCCGGCAATCTTCTACCTCAGGGGCATCAGTCCGCCGGAGATTACGCTGCGCAACATGTACCGTGGCGTGATCCCGTTCATCGGATTGCAGTTCATTGCACTCGGCTTGGTTATAGCGTTCCCGGCCCTGGCGATCTGGCTGCCAGACCAGCTCTTAGGCTTCAACTAGGCAGCCGCAAGAAGCGGGTGAGCTGTCTTTCATCTATCAAATATTCGATACCGAAATCACACAACACATAGGCCTGGTGGTGTGGGTATTCGATGATTCTGAGTTTGCCAACTATCTAGTGCTGGAAACGAGACACCACGACAACCTTGGTAGGATGAAAGCGACCACCGAAACGTTCAAAACGTTACTAGAAAAGCGTCCGCCGGTATTCACCGGCCATTAATCGTCAGGTCTTACGGTAGCCGTGCCTCGTTGCGTTTTCGATCACCGGGTCGAGCAGCGTAAGATCGCCCGGGATGAGCTGGTTGCCTTGAGGAAACACGGCTCCGGTCACAACTCCAATCTCACGGCGTACGCGATCGTCCTGGTAGTAGCAGTCGTACACACGACTCAGCAGGTTCTGAAACGCTTGTGGCTCGTTAGCGCTGAACTCGGTTAGTTCCTCGCAGCGTTCGCTGAGCGACAAATCGGCAAACACAGGGTCCAGCTGCCCCAAAATTATTGTCAGGTCAGCAACAAAATCCGCCGCCTGCGTGCTTAGATAGTATTTGAACTCCACATCCGCAGCACTCGGCATGGTCCCGTCTTTACTCGCCGGAATCAGTGTGTCGAGCAGTGCGGTCAACAATGATTGTTGTTGATCACTAATCGGATGATCGGTGGAAACAAGATCTGGCATGGCTGTTTCTGGTTGATTCAGTCGAACAAATTAGCGAGGTTTTTCTTCATCGTGTCGGCGATATACAACGCCAGTGCCTGAATCGTACTGGTTGGATTCACGGCACTGGCAGTGACGAAGATACTGCCGTCAACGATAAACAGATTTCTGACGTCGTGGCTACGGCCCCAATGATTGACCACGGATGTCTCTGGATCGTCACCCATCCGTGCGGTTCCGAGCAGATGGTATCCGGCGATGTGCTTGGGTCCGTCGCTAATAATGTCCACGGCACCCGCCGCACGCATCGCTTCCTCTGCACGGGCCAACCCGTGGGCGATCAACTTCCGGCTGTTTTCGCTGCAACGATAGGTAATTTTAGGTGCCGGGATACCATCGGAGTCAGTCAGCGCGGGGTCCAGGGTGACCGTGTTGTGTTCCTCCGGCAGGTCTTCACCAACGACACCGATGGACGCGACGTGATCGAAACGTTGGCGGAATGCATCATGATGGTCAGGGCCCCAGGGAATTGTGCCATCGATATAGCCAGTCATCGCCGTGTTCAACGGCCCAGCGCCACGGTTGATCTGCATGTTGTAGCCGCGGACGAAGCCGCGCTCGAGATCGGTCTCGTAAAACTCCTTGCTCAGTATGCAGCACCCCTGCGGGCCTTTGTGGCTGTCGAGCCTTTCTTTGAATACACCCTGCACGGTCCCCACCGTATGAAACATGAGATTTTTACCCACTAGACCGCTTGAATTGGCAAGACCGTTGGGAAACTTGTTGGAGGTGGAATTCAGCAGGATACGCGGCGTACCTACACCGTTACAGGCCATAACCACTACTTCGGCGCGTTGGAAGCACTCTTCTCCGTTCGCATTGTAGTAATAAACCCCGTCTGCAAATCCGTCATCGTTCAAGGTAATTTCCCGCACCCGGCAACGGGTACGCAACTCCACACCGCGCCGGATCGCATCGGGCCAGTAGGTGATGTCGGTACTGGACTTGGCGCCTTGTGCGCAACCAGACATGCAGGGGCCCAGGTTCAAGCACTTGTCGCGCCCCTCGTAGGGTTGGGAAATGATGGCGCTGTCAGAAGGCCACCAGTGCCACCCGAGTGCATTAAACCCTCTGGCAACGGTCTCTCCGACCAGTCCCAGCGGCAGAGGCGGCAACGGAGGTTGCTTTGGTGGATACATCGGGTCACCAGATAATCCCGATACGCCCATCACACGATCGTTCTGCGTGAAGTAGGGCTCCAGGGTATCGTAGTCAATGGGCCAATCGTCCGCGACGCCGTCCAGAGATTTGACCTTGAAATCCGAAGGGTGCAATCGAGGAAAGTGCGCGGCGTAAAGGATGGTGCTGCCACCAACGCCATTAAAATTGACTACAGTAACGTCTGAGTCGCTATCGTTGATTGGATAATCCGTGTCCAGCCCGCGAACATTGGGGTCGATGTTATATGGTCCGAAGGACTGACTTTCCCAGTTGGTCGCATTAGACGGGTATTCTGCCGGGTTCATCCAGTCACCCTGTTCGAGGCAGACGATGCGCATACGCGTATCTACCAGACTCCACGCTACCGCTGCCCCCGAAGCACCAGCTCCGATGATCAGTACGTCTACAACGTCCTCGGCCATGGACTCCCCTCAGAATCGATTTGGCTTAGTCTACCCGGACTCGGCCGACGCGCTTACAGCGCAATTCGCGTTTTTCCCCGACCCTGGTGTCGGGCCAGTGGATCCATAATCAGATCACACCTTCGGACTTAAGCGCGGTGAGTTCATCCGTCGATAGGTCGAGCCACTCCGCGTAAACCTCACTGCTATCGGCTCCGAGGAGGGGTGACGCTGTCACCTTCACATGGCTGTCGGTCATTTTCACCGGCCAACCCGGCATCAGCACACGCCCACGCACCGGGTGATCGACTTCCACGAAGATCTCCCGATCGCGCATGGTCGAATCGTCGGACAGTTCCTTGGTGTCCATCACCGCACCGCAGGGTACGCCCACCGCGCCGAGCTTCTCCATTGCTTCGAACTTAGTGAAGTTACTCGTCCAGTTCTCGACGTGTTTGTTGATCTCGTCGACGTGGTCACCGCGCTTGATCGGCGTGGAAAATCGTGGCTCCTCCTTCAGCTCCGGGCGCCCGATCACGTCGCAAAGGAGCTCCCATTGGATGTTGTTGGCACGACTGGTATAGATGAAGACGTAATCGTTGAGCCCTCCCGGCTTGCACCTAAAGACCTCACACGGCGCGTTACCGAGAAAGAGCGCATTGCCACTGCGCTCGCACGCCTCGTTGCTCATGAGCTGCTTCGAATAAGCGATTCGGCAATAGTTGACCATGGCATCTTGCATGGCCACCTCGACTTTCTGGCCACGCCCGGTAACGGTACGTTGGAATAGAGCCGCCAGAACCCCGATCACAGCGTGTAGGCCGGTGCCGGTATCGCCAAGCGTTACGCCCGGTTTAAGTGGTCGTCCGTCGGCCTCGCCAGTGATCGACATGACTCCACCGACAGCCTGAGCGATCATATCGAACGCGAGGTAATTTTCAAAGGGACTACCTTTGCCAAAGCCTTTGACCGTCGCGTAGATGATGCGTGGATTGATCGCAGAAACTTCTTCGTACGAAAACCCGAGTCGTTCGATCGCACCAGGGGCGAAATTCTCAGCGAAGATATCGGCCTTGGCAATCATCTGTCGCAGCATTTCCTTACCGCGTTCGCTCTTCAGATTGAGGGTCACCGATTTTTTATTAGCATTGAGCAGCATGAAGTAATAACTGTCCGCATCCTTGCGCTCGGACGACGCACTACGACCTTGCTCGCCACCCTTTGGATTCTCGACCTTGATCACGTCGGCACCTAGCCATGCCAAGGTTCCCGTGATAGATGTTCCGGACTCGAACTGCGTGAGATCGACAACTTTAATACCGGACAGAGCGGGTGGATTCTTGGTAGTTTCGTTCATAAGAGTAGCTTGTATCCTTGTTCAGGTGTACCAGTTGAATTGCTGTGGTTTCTTTCCGGCCGCATGGTGCAGTTGCACGTTGACCAACGCTGGCCCGTCGAACGCCATCGCTGCGTCGAGCGCCGCTTTGAGGTCCTTCGGATCCGTAACGAAAAATCCCTTACCACCGAATGCTTCCATCATCTTGTCATAACGCGCAGCGACCGTCAGATGGGCCGGCAGTGCCTCGAGCGGATTGTCGGGTAGTGCTTCTACACCACTGCCGATTCCACCATTGTTCAAAACTATGATTTTCACCGGCATCTTGAAACGGCAAACCGTTTCCATTTCCATACCGGAGAAACCGATCGCCGAATCACCCGACACCGAAACAATCGGGCGGTCCGGATGCACTGCCGCTGCCGCCAGCACGAAGCCCATACCTAGGCCCATCGCACCGTAGGTACCGGCGTCGAGGCGTTGCCGCGCATACTTGTTCGGCATTTGCGTGCGCCCGATGTCCATTGTTTTCGCGCCTTCGCTGATGATGATGGCGTCGTCCGGAATCCAGGGACTGATGTCTCGAAACGCACGAAAATAATTGCTCGGCGCCGAGTCATCCTCAATCATCGTCTGGACTTGTTTAGCATTGGCCGAGGATTTCTCGGCGATCGCCGAATGCCAGGGTGCCTCTTTCGGATAGAACCACTGGCGATCTTCAAGTGCCTTGTTCATCTGCCCGACGATGGCCTTGCCGTCACCAACCAGCGCGACCTCGGTCGGTAAATTTTGGCTGATCGATTCCGGTGAGATATCGAGCTGCACGATCCGTACGTTCTTGTTGAACCGCGGTACTGATCCGAAATGCAACATCCAGTTCAGTCGCGCGCCCATCAGCACGATGACGTCGGCTTCTTGCAGGGCGAGGCTACGCGCGGCACCGACCGACAGCGGATGATTGTCATCAACCACACCTTTTCCCATTGGCGAAGCCAGAAAAGGCAACTGTGTGCGTTCAATGAAGGCACGCACTTCGTCTTCAGCACGCGACCACGCCATGCCCTTGCCAACGATGACCAAAGGTCGTTGCGCCGATTCCAGTAGATCCAGGGCTTGTTGAATGTATTCTTCTGGCGCGGCCATACGTGGTGGTTCGGCACAGCGAGTCGGGAATTGCACCGCGTCTTCCTCGGCTTCGCCAAGGATGATGTCATCGGGCATGTCGAGGTAACAGGCACCGGGCCGGCCGTAGATAGAGGTACGCACTGCCATTTCGACGTAGAACGGAATGCGCTCGGGTAGCTCCACTGCGTGCGCGAACTTGCAAAACGGCGTCGCGATCAAGACCTGACGCTCTTCCTGAAACGCACCCATGGCGTTTTGTTTTACTGGTGAGGCACCACCAATGAGGACCATCGGCCAGCAATTTTCCTTGGCATTAGATAGCCCGGCGAGACCATGCACGACGCCTGGCCCTGACACCACGAGAGCAGCACCCGGTCGACCCGTCAGGTAGCCCACCGCGCCGGCAGCATACGTGGCCGTCTGTTCGTTACGACAGCCATAAAACTTGATCCCGACTTTCTGTACTTCATTTGCGATCGGTTCCACCGGAACTCCGACGATACCGAACATGTACTCGACGCCTTGGTCTTTCAACGCCCGTGCCATGATCGCGGCACCCGTGAGTTTTGCCATTTCGCTTGCCTTTGTTTAGCTAAGATTTACAACATTTCTACTGATATATTATGCCCCAACGAGGAAGCATTTATAACGAATGCCCTTACTAATTAAAATTTCTACTAGCTCCATACACAAGCCACTTAATTATTGTGCGTTCCGCGGTGACCACATCTAGCCCTGCATCGGCACTCCGTTCGAACACACCCAGACCCGGCTTCAACTGTGGCTCTGTGGAATTATTTGCATGCCAGCAGTCGACACGATATATCTTCACAGGCACTTCAGCGCTAACTGGGCATGACGTACAACTTGACGTGACGGATGGACCACGAGATCCGCAAGTACACGGGCAAAGTAGGCAGAGATAACGGGCGCTAGGGCTACGTCGAGGTTGACGTAACTTATGTCGGAGACACACGGCCAGGAAAGCGGGGGTGCGGCGTCTCTGGTAAGACCATTGTTCTCGGCATGGTTAAGCGAGACGGCGACCTTACGACCACTGTTGTTCCTTACGTGAAAATGAATGTCGACATTGTAGGTGGGTAAACTCGAGTAGGGCGCGATCAGGTTGTGGGATTATCCGACTCTCCCGTCTTGGTTATCGATGGTCTACAATGCCGGCCTTTCGTCGCTCTCGTACGACATCGGAATACGACCACGGGGGGGGAAGTGAGCATAGCCAAACGACCGCAACCAGCAGCAAAAGCCCCGGCCAAACCGCGCCGCTTAGAGAACCCGACCTTTTACCGACGACCAGCGGATCGGAGACTCTGATGTCAGAGGAAGAGAAAAACGAGCCCGTTGCCGACTTCCGCAAGCAAGCAAATTTGTGGCCCAAGGGCAATACCTATGAGGATTTCGAGGTAGGCATGGTGTTCCAGCACCATTGGGGCCGGACCTTGAACGAGGGCGATAATTCGCTCTTCACGACCCTGACCCTACATTTCAATCCACTTTACTTCAACGAACCCTACGCCAAGGCACACGGCCATCCCGGCGTCGTGGTCAACCCGCTGTTGGTCTTCAATACAGTGTTCGGCATGTCGGTGGAGGATCTAAGCGAGGGCGGCGGCCCCTTCCTGGGCGTCGACGCTATGACCCACCACCGACCGGTTCATGTCGGTGACACGGTATATGCTCAATCCGAAGTGGTAGGCAAACGTACTTCGGAGAAGTTTCCCGGATTTGGCATCGTCACATGGCATACCAAAGGTCTGAACCAAGACGGTGAGATGGTCATCGACTACCGCCGCACCAACCTGGTGAGAACCACCGTTGAGTGAGTTCACTCCCATCGAGAGCGCACCAGACGGTTATCTAACCGAGGAGCGGCGCTTGATCCAGCAGGTCGCCCGCGATTTCACCATGAACGAAGTGTTGCCGGTGGCTAACGAACTCGACCCCCAACAGGGCGAGATTCCCATGTCGTTGCGCGACAAGATGGCGGAGATGCGTTACTTCGGCATCATTGTGCCCGAGGAATATGGCGGTATTGGCCTGGGCTGCTTTGAATATTGCCTAATCACTGAAGAGCTTGCCCGCGGCTGGATGAGCGTGGCCAGCATCATCGCCCGCGGCAACGGAGTCTTCGGTGCCGACACCATGAGCGAGGAACAACGGCGCAAATACCTGCCGCGCAGTGCAAGCGGCGAATTCCTGGCCGCCGCTGCGCTATCGGAACCGGACACCGGATCGGACCTGTCTAGCATTTCCTGTCGAGCCCGCCGCGAAGGGGACGAGTATGTGATCAACGGTAACAAGTACTGGTGTACATTCGCCGATGGCGCTGACTACATCATGCTATTCGCCCGTACCGGCGAGCCGCCAAGCCAGACCCGGCGGCATATCGGTATCAGCGGTTTCATCATCGAAAAGGAACGCGGCAAGCTGCCCCCCGGCGTCTCCGGTGCACCGATACCGAAGATCGGTTATTTTGGCTGGAAGACCTGGGAATTATCCTTCGATAACTGCCGCGTCCCCGCCAACTGCCTCGTCGGC
>JAKUTI010000048.1 GCA_022448765.1 Pseudomonadales bacterium | reverse complement strand
CGGTGACCTCGACGTCATCCTGACCCAAGTCAACGGTAGGCCCTCTCTATTACGAAACGAACTCGCGACCGATAACCATTGGTTACGCCTACGGCTTCAATCCAAATCGCCTAACCCAAGCGCAATCGGAGCCAGGGTCACGTTGCTGTCTTCCAATGGGATTCAGCACCGAACGGTCATGCCAACCCGCAGTTATCTATCTCAAGTCGAATTACCGCTTACGTTTGGACTCGGGACGGCGGATACAATCAAACAAGTGACTGTGCGTTGGCCAGACAGCACCATCGAAACATGGACCGATCTCGAGGTGGATCGCCTCCACGTTCTAAATCAGGGCCATGCCTCGCTCTGACAATCGAGCTTCAATCCAGGTAATTTATTCACGTAAACGCACGTAAACCGACACGAGGCAATGAGCTCACTGTAATGGCAACCACTGAAGAGAAACCCAACATCGTCTTTGCATTCGCCGACGACTGGGGTCGCTACGCGAGCGCGTACCAAAGACACGAGGGACCCCAGTCCCTCTCAGCTCTCATCGACACGCCAAACTTCGATCGAGTTGCCCAAGAAGGTGTTCTTTTTTTAAACGCTTTAGTGCCGGCACCCTCTTGTACACCATGTCGCAGTTCAATTTTGTCCGGCCAATATTTCTGGCAAACCGGCTTGGGCGCTATCCTCGTGGGGGCGGTCTGGGATGATGAGATCCCGACCTTTCCCATGGAACTCGAAAACCGAGCCGACTATTTCATCGGGTACCAGTACAAAGTTTGGAGTCCCGGACGCACCGCGAACGCGCCAATTGGAGCTAAGAGGACCCGGTACCAACCCGCAGGTGTCCAGTTCAATCAGTTTTCGCACTGGGTAACCGAGCACGCATCCGAAATGGGGGTCGAAGCTGCGAAGCAGGCACTGTACGACGAGACCCGACAAAATTTTCGTGCTTTCCTTGATGCCCGCCCGAACGATAAGCCGTTCTGCTATTGGTGGGGGCCCACGAATACCCACCGAACCTGGGAACGTGGTTCAGGACACGCGCTTTGGGGTATTGACCCCGACACTGTGCAGGGCCACCTTCCGGCCTTTCTACCAGACGTCCACGAAATTCGCGAGGATGCTGCCGATTATCTTGGCGAGTGTCTTGCCGTAGATGAGGGCATCGGCATTCTTCTTGAAGAACTGTCGCGCGAAGATGTTCTAGAAAATACCTTGTTCGTTGTCAGCGGCGATCACGGGATTCCAGGAATGCCGAGAGCTAAATGCAACCTTTACGATATAGGTTGCGAAGTTGCTCTGGCCGCACGCTGGCCGGGACACATCAAACCAGGGCGCGTCGTCGATGACTTCGTAAACCTTATGGATCTCGCACCAACGTTCTGCGAGGTGGGCGGCATTGGTCCCCCCGAAACCATGACCTCTACGAGTCTTATTCCTTTGTTAGAAAGCCCTGCCAGCGGCCAAATCGACAGTTCTAGAGATTTCGTAGTCACTGGTCGAGAGCGTCATGTCCACGTCGCACGCGACGGCTACCTTCCGTATCCACAACGATCACTACGAACCAAAGACTTCATCTATATCGTTAATTTCGAACCCGACCGTTGGCCCATGGGCGACCCCGAGGGCCTCGACGATCCATCCACCCCGGCTCCCGAGTACGAGCAGTTGGCATACAACACGATGGTCGCTTACGCCGATCTAGATGCGAGTCCAACGAAAGCTTGGATGATCCACCATCGCGAAGAACACGACGTGGAGCCGCTTTATCAACTCGCTTTCGGAAAACGTCCACGTGAAGAGCTCTACGATCTTATTCACGACCCGCACTACATGCACAACGTTGCCGAGGACCCCGCCTATGCAACTATCCGCGAGACGATGCAAGAACGCTTGTTCCAAATTTTGAAGAAACAGAACGATCCGCGTCTGATGGAACAGCCTTGTCGTTACGAATCGGAACCCTACGCTGGGCCTTTGGCAGAATTTCAACTTCCGCCATCACGATAATCGAAATAGCTTAATATTTGATGTGTATATCTTTAATATATATATGGTTTATCAACATTGAGTGTCCTAGATGATCTGCGATACGCTTAGGGATTCAAACCATATACACCTGCAAATGGGGTAGCTTATGCCCGCCGTAACGTCGACTGACGGACCCGTCGCTGTCACCGGTGCGTCCGGTTACATCGGATCGCACGTAGTCATCTCGCTCCTGAAGCGCGGCTACAACGTGCGCGCTTGTATCACCGATGCTAACAATCCAGACAAGACCGAACATCTATTAGCGCTCAACAGCGCCGGATACTCAGGCAACGTGGAGTTACATACTGCCAACCTCCTCGATGACGGCAGCTACGACGCTCCGTTCGCTGAGTGCAGCGCTGTTCTTCACGTCGGCACGGCCATGGGCTACGGTGGCGCTAATAATCCACGCCAGGTATACGACGGTGCCGTTAACGGGACGGCAAACGTGCTTAGGTCCGTTCAAGCCGCCGGAACCGTTAAACGATTTATCTACACAAGTTCATTTGCCGCGATTGGCCATCCGGCGCCACCTGGCTACGTCTATACGGAAAGCGACTGGGCATCGGACAACCGAGACGACGACCCCAACTGGAACCTGGATAACCTTGAAGAAAAAGGCGAGACGGGCTATGCCATGGCCAAAGTAGAAACCGAGCACATGGTTAACCGGGTAGCAGAGGACGATGGCCAGTTCGAGTCGATTTCCGTCTGCCCCATCGTGGTACTCGGACCATTACTCAGCAAAGTGCACGAGTTGATCGGTTCCTGGCAATGGTTCCTCGGCAGGATGCTTGCGGGGAAGCCCTGCCAGCGCGGTTGGCAAGCGCTTTGGAACATCGTGGACGTTCGCGACGTCGCTGAGTCCCAGGTCCTTATGATCGAGAGTGACGTCTGCAAGAATGCTGATAGATATCAACTGAGCGCGACCGACGAGTCGGGCGAAATTGATTGCATGCAGCTGCAAGAACATCTCTTAAAACTTTTCCCGCTTATCGACGTCGGAGGAGCCCCCGACGAATTGGGACCCATCCTTGAAAAATACGGGAAAGTGTACGACGCCCCTCGCGCGCACTGCGACAAGGCCCGAACCGATCTCGGCCTTCAAACACATGCTATTGAAGACACCTTGCGCGAGACCGGTCAGACCATGTTGGATTTAGGTCTCGTCGAGGCAAAACTGAAATAACGACCACCCAAGCGCCACCTTGCGAAACGGACGCGTATGGCAAGAACCATGATTGAGCAAACGGTCATCGGCCAAACGCGCAGAACATAGAGGTGAACCAATGAAAAAATTTTTCGCCGTCATCATCGTTATATTGGTTGCAGCTGCAACCACCTACGCCATCGCCGTCCGCTTCTCGGACGGTCCGTTTGGACTTATCGCGGGCGGTCCGCTTCAAAGCGGCGAGTTCGTTCAGAACGAGCCCGATTGGGCGTTCGCTCGCGATGTCCCAACGATCGAGTTACAACTCATGTCCCCGCCTCGGTCGCGAACCGTCTGGATGATTGAACATGAGGGCAGGATCTACGTTCCCTGTGGTTATCGAAATACCTGGCTCGGGCGGTTGTGGAAGCAATGGCCCCTGGAAGTCCAGAACGATCCCAGGGCCATCGTCCGCATCGAGGGCAAGCGCTACGAACGCACCCTTATCGCCGTGACGTCAAAACATCCTGCCATCGAAGACCTGTTGGCAGAATTGCAACGCAAATACATAGGGGGAGGCACATCCTCACCACCCGGCATCGTCGATACGGACGCTCTTCTTTTATTCGAATTGGCCCCACGATCTAGCTAGGGATTATCCCTTAGGGCGATTCTCAATCTTCGAGCAAAGGACTGCTTGGTTAGAACACGGCAAGAGGATTCAGCGGTGACCCTGTGGCACCGGAGACTCGGAGGGGAATCGCGACAAAAAGAAAAGTCGCGCGTCCAGTTGACGATGCTTTCTCAGCCAACGATTCCAAATCCAGGTTATCGAAAATCGGCATTCCCAAGCCGATTAACACCAATTCGTGCAAAGGGTTAAACCGGCCGGTCACCCCCGAGGGCATCACATCCGATACGCCATCACAACCGATCACGGCAACATCTCTCTCTTTCAACCATCGAGCGACGGACGCATGCATGCCGGCTGCTTGTTGAATGAAGTTCCATTGACCATCCTGCGCCACCTTTATCCACCGACCCGTTCGTACGAGTAACGCATCGCCTGCCCTCACGCGAACGCCCGAGGCTTTCTCCCACGCTTCAAGATCGCTCGCTGTAATTGCAGTTCCTGGCTCGAGGAAATCGATGCCCAAGAACTTCGGCATGTCCACCAGTACACCGCGTGTGAATACGCCCACCTCGGCAATATTTTCAACCCCAAGTTTCGAGAACCCCTCGTCAGCATTCATCTCAAAAGGAAAGCCGTTATACATCTTGCCGCCATAGGCAAAATGAGGAAGCGCATCCATGTGCGAGTGACCAAAGCCGTGATAGTCAATCTTGAATACATCTCCAGCAGCTTGCGGGATGTCTCCCGGATCCATATCGAACGATTCGTCTCCTCCAAAAATGAACACTTCGTGTTCAAACGGTTTTTGATTTATCGCGTCGGCAATCTTGTTAAGCGGCAGCGCGAGCGAGACGGTGGTTCCTTCCTTCACCAGCGATGCAGCCTGAGCGCGCACGGTGGGCGTGATCGTGTTTAGCGTTCCCAATTCATCGTCATCACCCCAGCGTCCCCAGTTCGATATCTCATCGAGCGTCTGCGTAAATTCCGCATGATCCATTGGAGGAGGCGCACCCACCGCCAAAGCGTTGATCCCCAGAAGGCTCACGAAACCCATACCAACAATTAGTAATCTCATGTCTTCCACCATTCATTCGAAATAAAGCGCAGCTCAAGACTAACAAATACGATACCGCAACCGCGTTGCTTGTCCGGGGCGGGAAAACTCCGTCAATTTGCATATACTCGTTCGCTGCCCACGACAGATACAACCCGTCAGCGGCCGAGTAAGAAGGACTATCGAGAACCGCGTGTCAAACCTTTGGAGATAACCGCGACTTGAACTACTTTAATCGATGAGGTGCAACCACTTCATCGCAACGAATAGGTAAACAGATGCCCAAGGACTCTACAAAGCAATTAGGCCCAATCGCGAAAGACATCGACCGTCTAGAAGACATCGGTTTCTTATCTTCCATGCTGATTACGTTACTTGGGAATTACGCGCAGACGGGACATTTCGGCGGACCCTTGGCCTATGTTCCTTACGTCGTCACCAGCCATTTAATTGGGCCCGACGCGGGTGGGCTGCGTTTTGACTATCGCCGACCCAAACATCCATACGCAGACAAGTTCATGCTCGCTGGTGGGCACAATGCGCCCGTGACGTATGCCCTTTGGATGGTGATGGGAGAAGCTCTTGCCCGACGTTACGCAACCACCAAAAACGATCGCTACCGGGCCGACCCATCGACCTCGATCCTCTCCATCGATGCCCTCGGATTTCGACGAGGGCAAGGTGCTCTCGACAAACTTTTGAGCGGGCTGGGGTTGGCAGACCATCCCCTGTTTCACCAAGCCAAATTGCGCGGAATTCGTGCCCTCTCGGGCCACTCCGAGACAACGGATCTAACCAACGACGTCAATGGCGGTCCGTCCGGCGTGGGTGTCGCAACGGCTGCCGGCAAAGCCGCCTTTTGGGACATCGTCGGTGCACCGCTCGCCTCACCCAAGATCATGGCGATCGAAGGAGAATTCGCGATGACCGCGGGACATGCACAAGAGCTAAAAACGCAGGCTGTCGCACAGCGCGTTGGTAAGCGGTTGCGGGTCCTGCTTTCGTATAACAATGCCGGAATCGATGACGAATTAGTCGGCAGCGTCGTTCAAAACGAATTCGCCGATTATGACATTCACTCCCAATGGTCGTCATACGGCTGGAACGTCATAGAGGTTGCCGACGGCAACGATTACGCCGAGGTCGCTACCGCACTAACCCAAATGGAAAACTGGGATGAGTCCGACCGTCGACCCATGCTTCTTCTCGGCCACACCATCAAAGGTTGGTGGCCGGCAGCCGTCAATGGAGAGATTCCAGACTATGGGAAACAGATCGTGGATCATGCTTCTCATCCGTACGCGTTCCCTCAGAACGGCGACTACTTCCGGGCACTCGCCGGAACATTTGAAGCGCGCTACGGGGTTACATTCCTTGACATCGATAAAGGCCCCGTCGGCGATGAACGTAATCGACTCTTGCAGTTTAAGCACAACATCGATGTTGCGTTGAGCATCCTCGACGATAACGATCTTGGCTCATGGCTCGCCGATCGTTTAGTTGCCATCGGCGACCAAGTGGAAGACGAATTCAAGTTACATCACGGCGGCTCAGTGGACCCATTCGATGACGCTCGTTTAAAGGTCGAGCAATTACCGAGAACTCCTCAGAGTGTGACAGTGACCGATATTAACGGCTCAAAAACGTCCACCATTGATATCAAACTATTTGAGGAAGCCGGGAAGGTTCGGGGCGCGCGACGCGCCATTTCCGAAATATTCAAATGGGCAAACTATGTGACGAGTAACCGCTTCGTCGCTGTCGCCGCCGATCTCGCAGAATCCATTAACGTCCAACAAAGCTCGCTTTTCGGTTATTTCGACCCGGTCAAGAATCCTTCCGGTACAGTCCTTAAGGCCGGAATTCAGGAAGCGGGTAACGCGTCAACTGCTATCGGACTCGTCGGCCAGACGCTCTCGTTAGACCCCGACGTGCATAACGGCGTTTGGGCGCTAAGCGGAACCTACGGCGCGTTTACTCCGCTGATGTATCTGCCGGCGCGGGTATGGAGCCAACAAAACCAAGACTCGCCGTTTCGCGTCGGCGTGCTGCATATTTTGGCCGGTCACTCGGGCCCCGAGACCGCAGCTGATGCCCGCACGCACTTTGGCATATTCGCTCCGCAGGTTTGGAAACTCTTTCCCCGCGGCCAAGTGATTACCCTGAATTTCTGGGACTACAACGACGTGGCGCCCGGGTACTTTGCGGCCGCCAATTTGGCCGTGAATCAACCGGAGATCGGTGTCATCGTTCTTGAGGTCGCCCGGCCCGACTTCGCCGTCGCCGATCGATCGGTGTTCGCCGACCCTGATCCACTTGCCGCGGCCAAGGGTTTGTATGTGATCAAAGATTTTGATCCCGACAAACCCCGTCATGGCTACGTGTTATCCCAAGGCGCTAGTTCAACCAACAATGTGCTAAACGTGCTACCCGATCTCGAAGCATCCAGCATCAACATCAAAGTGATTGCTTGCATCAGCGAAGAACTCTTCCAAGCACAACCGCGGAGCTATCGGGACACGGTCCTCCCGCCGGGGGCAAAACAAGACCTGATGGTTGTAAGCACCGGCACTCAACGCATGTTGCCGATTACCGGTCTAGGCCAGCTCACCGAGGAATACTCGTTGTTCTCGGATCGGGACAACCAGTGGCTGAGCGGCGGTACTGAGGAAGATGTCATAGCCGAAGCACACCTCGATAAGGCATCCATTGCTACCGCGATCAAGAAATTTGCGGACGAGCGGGAACAGCGGCTAGAACGGCAGCGCCAGGAACTGGCCGCTATCGCCGAATAGCACTTTCGATGTCCAAGTTAGACCGATAGAAGCCCATGCGACCGCCGAGAAATTCCTGGTGTTTCATGCGGCGCGACCTCGATCAGTAACCGAACGAGACCGTCTCATCAAAACACGAATGTAAGGAGCGATTATGGGTAACGAACCGTTGATCGATCGGCGAAGCCGGTTACTAGGTAAGGGAGCCCCCCTCTTCTATCGAGAGCCCGTACACATCGTTCGGGGAGACGGAGTCTGGTTGTACGACGCCGATGGCAAGCGTTACGTCGACATGTACAACAACGTTCCTTGCGTTGGACACGCAAATCCACGTGTTGTCGAAGCTATCGCTCAGCAGACTGCCACGCTGAACGTACACAGCCGTTACCTGCACGAAGGTATTCTCGACTATGCCGAGCGCTTAACCGGACATCACGACCCGGCACTGACTAGCGTGGTTTTTACGTGTTCGGGCACGGAGGCCAGCGAAGTCGCTCTACTCATGGCCCGAGCCGCTACCGAAGGACGAGGCATCATCTGTTCCGACGGCGGATATCACGGCAATAGCACCGAGGTACGAAAACTCTCCCGGTTTCGGGCCGGAGACAACGCCAACCCCGAGTTTCGAGCCATTCCCTATCCGCAAACGTATCGGCCGCTCAAGAATGACGCGGACGCGAGCGAACTCACAAACCTCTATTTAGCCGAGGTACAAAAGGCCATCGACGATTTTTCCGCTAACGATATTCCGCTTGCGGGCATGTTCGTATGCTCCATCTTCGCCAACGAGGGACTCCCAAACATTCCTGAGCGCTTTATGAAAGATGCCGCTACATTGGTTCGAAACGCCGGCGGCCTCTTTATTGCCGATGAGGTCCAGGCAGGCTTTTGTCGCACCGGTCGCTGGTGGGGCTACGAAACATCTGATTTTGTTCCCGACATCGTGACCATGGGAAAACCCATGGGGAATGGCCTGCCGTTGGCCGGGGTCGCCGCGCCTACGGAACTCGTCGATGTCTTCCGGGAACACACGGGTTACTTCAACACCTTCGCCTCAAGTCCGCTGCAGGCCGCAGTCGGCTCCGCCGTACTCGATATCATCGAAGAAGACGACCTGCCCAAGAGTGTCACCGAGGTCGGTGCATATCTGCGGACCGCGTTACGTGAGCTACAAGAAACTCATGAGCGTATGGGAGACATCCGCGGTCACGGCTTGGCTATCGGCATAGATTGGGTACTCGAACGCGAAAGCAAGACCCCCGATCGCGAAGGAGCCGCCGACATCGCCAACCGAATCAAAGACAAAGGCTTTTTACTTTCGAACATGGGATCGTTCGGCAACATGTTGAAGATTCGACCACCACTCGTGTTCGGTCGCGAGCACGCGGACCTTTTCCTTACCGCTTTTGAGGAAACACTCCGAGAACTTTAGAACGTTCATGCAGATCGATGAAACGCTACTCGAATTTGCGCGTCAAACATTGCCGGAATGGTCACTGGAAGGCGCTCAAATCGAGCCAATTACCGTTAGTGAAAACGTCACGTTCAGAGTCGATAAAGCCGGACTCTCCTACGTACTGCGAATTCACCGCTCGTGGTATCACACCCTCGAAGAACTCGAGTCCGGATTGATCTGGACAGAAGCTTTGCGGGCATCCGGTATCGATGTGCCCGAACCTCTGTTAACGATCCAAGGTAAAGGGTTTGTGACGCGTTCGTTGCCTGGCAATCGCGGGATCCGACATATCGGTGCGCTTAAATGGGTCCCAGGCGACGTTTTAGCGGAGGTCATTCGTCGAGAAGCCGACGACACGGATGCCCTATGCGGCTATTTTGCACGGCTGGGCGCCATCGCCGCGTCGATTCACACACAAGCAGCGAGTTGGAATGTCCCGGTGACTTTCAAGCGCCACGCATTCGACGCCGCTGGACTCGTGGGCGAACAACCGTTTTGGGGTCGATTCTGGGAAATCCCTCAGCTCAAAGACGACCAAGCGGACTTAATGCGTAAAGCACGTGAGGTGATCGCGAATGGGCTCGAGCGTTACGGTCAACCTCAGGAGACCTATAGCATGATCCACGCCGACCTACACATGCACAATCTGGTCCTAAGCTCGGAAGGACTGCACATTATCGATTTCGATGACGCCGGCTTCGGCTGGCACCAATTTGACCTGGCGGTGGCCCTTCACGAGTACCTGGAGCACAAAGCGTACCCAGAAATTCTCGCGGCTTTGTTAGAGGGATACCGATCCCATCGCCCTCTCGATAAAGAGGCGGAAGCGCTTATACCATTATTCTTGCTCGTCCGATCTGTCATGTCGCTCGGTTGGCTTCACCAACGGCCCGAACTCGGGCGCGAACAGTACATTCCTGAGATGATCACCAACGCCTGCCGCCACACCCGGCATTTCTTGGACACCTAGTGTCCCGAGGAGTTCATCTACGGCAACGAGAAACCGAGCTTCAACTCGTCGGAGATGCCGTTGAACCAATCCACCACTTCACGGTGGTAGGGAATGCCCTCTTTTTTTCTTAGCGCGGTTTCTTCGTGTTCGATCAAGCCTGCGTAATACACGCGGTCGTGCCCCTTCGTGGGCTTCATGGTCGATAATTTTTCGAGGAGCTTATCTAGGTCGGCTTTAAAGATTTCGACGTCAACGAACGAGTCGATTTTGATCGCCATCACAAATTGGGAGTGGTGTAATCTGCCCGCTATGAACCCTGGACCATTGCCGGATAGTATGCCGGCCATGATGTCAACGATCGTCGCAAAACCGTAGCCTTTGTGCCCACCGTTTTCTCGGGTACCGCCAAATGGCAACATATGGAATCCCCCATAATCCGGAGAGTCGACCGACTCCATAACCGGCTCGCCCTCGAGCGTGGTAATCCATCCGGGTTCGAGCTTTGAACCGATACGCCTCGTCAGCATAAGCTTATTTGCGGCCACCTGCGTGGTGGCGACATCAAAAACGAATGGGGCATGCTTATCGGCGGGTGCAGCCCAGGCGATCGGGTTCGTCCCGAAAACTGGCTCAGATCCAAAGACTGGAACCTGCAGTGCTCCACCAGCTGAAACCATGCAAAAGCCGATCATGTCGTGGGCAATCGCCATCATCGGATAATAGGCAAGCATTCCGACATGGCCGCAGTTTCGGATTGCCACCGCGCCGATGCCCGATTCACCTGCTTTTTCAATAGCGAGTTCCATCGCTCGAGGTCCCACCTGAATCCCCAGCGCTTGATCCGCGTCCCATGTCGCACTCACCGCCGATTCACGCAGCGTCTTTACATTTGGCTTCGGGTTCAGTTCTCCTCGTCGGTATTCGTGGACGTAGTTACGAAGCATGTTGGACACACCGTGGCTCTCACAACCACGCAAATCACTCACAACCAAAACGTCGGTGGCTTGCTCGGCGTCACGTTCTGATAGTCCCATTTCTAAGAAAATGGCTTGCGTCGCGTATCTGACCGACTCCTCGCTAACGAACACCCGGTCCTCTTCAGGAACCAAAAATCGCTTCAACATAAACGATGCCTTCTACAATGACGGGGCATACTAAAGCACATGGACATGGATATCCGCGACCGAGGAGGTCTTCTAGATGCGGCCACTCAGAATTAGGCTAGTCCGATCGCAATACTCATTATCTCGCCACATCGTTCTCCCTCGTTTTCGCAAACTCATCGACACCGAGGCCTAAATGCTAGCCCGACGTGAACGAGTGAATGCTTCAGCACTGTGAAGAGGTAGTTCAGCGAGAAGGGTCTCCACGAGATCGTTCGGTCTTTGATCTTCTAATCGAGAGAGACGACGCGATTCTGCTGAAGGCGCGATGCGAATGAGCGCATCCATAGCGAACCCGACACAGAATATGTTCTCGTCGTTACGCACGATCTCCGCCAACGCCAGTATTGTTGATGCCAATGTCGCATCGCGAATGTCGTTCGGATGGGAACAGATAATCACCACTGACCAGAGGGCATTTTCGCGGACGGCGGAACGAACCGGTTCGAATCGCTCAAGACCGTAGTCGATACCAATACCCTCACAAATGTCGCATTCGTCAGTGGGTCGCACAAACTTAATGTTTCGATCTTGCGCCTGGTCCATACCCAGCCTGTTGACCTCGACAGCAAGACTTCGGAGGAGTCCATCAAGGCTTCCCGATACCAAGTCTTGGTCGACTTCGGACGCTGCCGATCGACGGCCGAAGCAACCGATTGCACTAGCCGCGACGGATCGCACGTAAATAGACCCATCACCACACAGAATCTCGATAAGGCGATCGAGCACGGTTTGATTCAGATGCCCCGCATCCCCGAGTCCGAACACGCCAGCCTTTCGTATCCATTTATTTCCCGACTTGGTCGCGTCTAGAAATGCAGTTGTCGCGTCGCTGCCGGAGGCAACAAGACCGTACGAGGCTGCGCGCCGTACACTCTCTCGATCACTGTGCAGACTCTCGACCAGGATTTGGAGCGCGTTGGGTCGATGAGATGACGCAGCGAGTCGGTAGGCTGCACCTATTCGCTGAGGTTCCTCCGTCTCACCCACCAAATAGAGCTGTTTACTTAGTTGATCGAGCTCTTTGATCGAATCGTCTCGATCAATCAATTCTTTCTTATCACGACCGCCAGACGTCAACCCCGTTCGAATCCAACGATAGTGGTGTTGCCAAACACTCGTGGTGTTTGAATCAACCTTGGCGAGGTCGGCACCTGCGCCTAATTTCGGAGTCGAACCGATCCACCACAATTTTTTCTCGTCAATATTCGTATCGATCCCCACCGGGTCCGTGGTGCGAAACAACCAAAACCGCCACATGAATCTCGGCCTTTCTTTCCAGGTTGACCAGTCGTCACGCCGATGATTACCGCGGTGTAATAGGTTGTGTGAATAAAGCACCGCACTACCTGCACGGAGCGGAGCTGCTTCGAAGGTTTCCACGAGCGGCCACCGGGTGTTTGTGACCGCGTCTCTCATACGAACATCGTGGTCGGTACGCCGATGAACAATGTCATCTCGGTCATAAACCGAATTCGGACCACTAATCGGGATACGCTCCATACCGTCTAGTTGGTAGCTAAAGTCCAGATGATCGGCACCTGCAAAATTTTCGTGGTTTTCCTCGTGATTAAACGTCCAATATTGCGAGTAAGGGATTATCGCCGTAGGTCCCATGTCTTCCTGGACCGCTTGCGGGTAGTACAGGAGTTCGGCCTGAATGGCTTGGTGGTGGCGCTGTTTTCGTCCGTTATAGGGGCCGTTGTCGTCTTTATGCCAGTGTTGATCTCTCGAACCGCTCACAAAACCCGTGTTGTGGGTGTACGGCACGATCGCCCAGTTTTCACCCAAGATAAGGTTGCATACCGCCACCAAACCAGGCGCGTTGGTGATCTCTAGCACTTCGGGAATTCGACTCGTGGTCGCCCTCTCTCCAGCTCGAAAGATTTCTTTTTCTTTCTTGTAGATGCGGTCATGGACATCGCTACCGATACCGAGCTCTTCCGGCGGTAACACGATTAATCCGCGAGTGACGAAGTCTCGAATTATTTGATCTTCGTCGGTGAGACTTGACGCTATAGGGAGAGACGACACGGCCATCTGAAGCTAAGTTTCGGAACCAACGCGTTGTACCATGAGTCTCATGTTCTATAGCGCCCTATGCCGACATTCTCGAGATATCGGCGAGAATATTTTTCCATAAAGTGGGGCAATAAGAGAACTGCCTACTCCCGTAGCAACTGCGCCTTAAGCCAATTGAGCAATTCAGTCCTCAGAGTCGGATCGCTTGAAAACATGGGTAATCCATGTTCGGTACCAACGAGCACTCGCACAACGGAGTTTGGATTCCGAGACCCGCTCACCATCGTCTCAAGTGTGACGGCAACTCCGCGCGTTATAGGATCTTGGTTAGTGGCGGCAGCAAACACCGCGAGCTTCCCGTTCTCAGCAACATTTTGGATGGCGTTCGAGCTGGGCGGACTTGAAAGTAGCATTAACGCCCGGACGGCATTTGCCCTGCGTACAGCAAGGTCTGCTGAAATCATACCGCCACAGCTGGCCCCGCCAACACCCATCCGAGAAGCATCGACGCCCGATTGCGAAACGAGATAAT
>JAKUTI010000047.1 GCA_022448765.1 Pseudomonadales bacterium | reverse complement strand
TAATCGATCTCCTCCTCGGCGAAGGACGCGTGCGAACTCGGAAAGAAGGTGAAGCGTTAGCCAATCGCCAGGAAGAAATCGGCGACTGGCTACGGCAATTGTCCAACGAAACAATCCTTTCGGCGTATCGGGGGAAAAGTAATCTGATGTACGACATCCCAAGTGTCGTCTACGACGGCGTGTTGATGCCACGAAAACCAAGATCTGCTGCCGCCAAACCGTTGCTTGTGGGCGCAAATCGAGACGAGCAGAAGTTATTTCAGCTCTACAATCCTTCGTTGGTTCGCTGGACTGGTGAGAAAGTAGAGATCATCGATACCGAGCGATACGAAGCGTTCAACCGCTATTACTCGGACTGGCTGAACTTTGACGGAGTCGACCGGGCCGCGAATATGGCGACCGGGCCGGTGTATGCGTATCGATTCGACTGGGATGACCTAGGTGCGAGTCCTGGACGGGATTGGCCAAAGATTATGGGTGCAGCCCATGGGTTGGAAGTCCCCTTCGTCTTCGGCGACTTTCGTATGGGATTCTTTCAACATGAGCTCTTTGATGAGTCCAATGCTGAGGCGAGGATTGAACTTTCCGCTTCGATTCGATCTTATTGGACGCAATTCGCGCGTACTGGTAGTCCTGGTCGAGGTCAAGACGGTTACCTACCCGATTGGGAGCGTTGGAACGGCGGACAGAAACTGGTGTTCGATGCCAATTCGGACGGGGGCATTCGCATGGAATCGGCGGTAATTGATCTTCCCGCAATCCATCTTGCGCTATGGGCGGATCCGCATCTGACGGACGATGAAAAATGCGACATATACAAGGACATGACGATGTACCCGGCGTACCCAGTAAACGATCTCAAGGCGCGAGGGTGTTGGTAATGCTTTACAACCGCGCGTTACGTTCGCATTTGTATCGACAACAGAAGCGACTCCCTTTGACTCAAGACTCAAGGAAGTCCTTCGGGGCATTATTGATCCCGGTTCCGGAGTTGGCATGAGTTTTGTCACGAACAAAGGCGTTGATATTCACTACGACGTTTATCGAGGAGAAGATCAAAAGAATCGGCCATGGCTGACGTTTGCGCATGGCGCGGGTGGCAATTCGGCAAGCTGGTGGCAGCAGGTCCCCTATTTCTTTGATGATTACGACATCGTGACCTTTGACCATCGGGCTTTTGGACGGTCGCGATGTCGTGACGAGGATTTTGATCCGGATCTCTTCGTTGATGATTTGAGGTGCGTGCTTGATACGGAGGACATTCCCCGGACGGCGCTTTGTTGTCAGTCGATGGGAGGTCGCACGGGGCTCGATTTCGCCTTATCTGAACCGGATCGGGTGTCGGCCCTTGTCATGAGCCATACCGTGGGCGGCCTAAGAAGCAAGGCCATCGATGAGATCCGCCGGGAACAAGTACGGCCTCCACATAGCCGGCCCTTCGGCAGTTGGGCCGTTGCCTTGGATCTGCCTGAGAAGAATCTCCCGCTATCGCATCTCTACAATTGCATCGGCGCGATGAACCTCGACTTTGCCCGTGTCGGTTTGGCTGGAATGCGCGGTCGTGGTAAACAAATCTCTGCTGCAGAGATGCTAGCTTTCGAAACGCCCACGCTATTCATTACGGCCGATAAGGATGTCGTCGTACTGCCGAGCGTTGTTGAAATAGGCGCGTCAATGGTTCCTGGTGCCACACTTGTTAATTTGGGTGATGCAGGTCATTCGTCGTATTTTGAGATTTCGGATAAATTCAATCGTGTGGTGAAAGAATTTCTTGAACCGTACCAGTAAAGGAGCGATGCCATGACAGAGCCATATCCAGCGCACCCTCAATTGCAGGGAAATTTTGCGCCGATTCGTATGGAGGCCGATATCGATGACCTGGTAATCGAAGGCGAGCTACCACGATCGCTTGAAGTTGCGTATTACCGCAATGGTCCGGACCCACAGTTCCCGCCGCGCGGAGAACACCATTGGTTTGCTGGCGACGGCATGTTGCATCAGTTCGTGATTGCCGATGGCAAAGTGCGATACCGCAATCGTTGGTTGCAGACCGTCAAGTGGCATAAAGAGCGTGAAGCGGGACGTTCACTGTTCGGTGCTTTTAATCCGATGGACGCGGATCCGTCGGTGATGGGTATCGAGACGGACGGCCTGGCCAACACCAACGTGATTTGGCAGGGCGGACGCCTTCTCGCCCTGGAAGAAGGACACGCGCCTTTTGAAGTCAATCCGCAAACGCTTGAATCCATCGGGCCATGGCGGTTTGACAATACGTTTGAAGGTCCAATGACGGCGCATCCTAAAATAGACCCGGAAACGGGCGAAATGATTTTTTTCGGTTACATGGTGGATGGCATGCTCGGTAAGGGACTTTCCTACCAAGTTGTTGATGCGGATGGGGTGCTGACCCGATCGGAACGTTTTGAAGCACCGATTAGCAGTATGGTCCACGATTTCATCGTGACGTCAGAGCACGTTATTTTTCCTATTCTTCCACTTACCGGCAGCGTCGAACGGGCCATGCGGGGTGAGCCGGCTTTCGCGTGGGAGCCGGACAAAGGCAGTCATATTGGCGTTATGCCTCGGGATGGTTCCGTGGAGGATATTCGGTGGTACGAAACCGATCCTTGTTATGTCTTTCATCCGATGAATGCGATGACGTCGGGGAACACAATCCGCGCCCACGTGATGCAATTCGAAGAGGCGCCGCTATTTCCCCACGCTGACGGTAGCGCGGCCGATCCCGAAAAGGCGAACGCGCGACTGTGCGAATGGGAAATCGATCTCGCTGATAATGCGCGCGCGGTCAAACGGACGTATCTAGACGATATTACCGGTGAATTTCCGAGGCTCGATGAGCGTCGAGCCGGACTTGAATATCGGCACGGTTATTACGCGGCATCGACGGGTCGTGAGGGCAGCATGGGTTTCAACGCGCTGGTGCATCACGATTTTGCGAAAGACGTCGCTACCCGTTATGAGCTTGACGCCGGAGATTATTTAGGCGAACCGGTGTTTGTACCCGAAGGGGAAGGATCCGAAGAAGGCGCAGGATTCTTGCTGACCCTCATTTATCGGGGTACTGAAAACCGGAGTGATCTTGCGGTGTTTGATGCCAGTGACGTTAGTGTAGGTCCAGTGGCGTTGGGGCAACTCCCGCACCGGGTCCCCTACGGTTTTCACGGCAACTGGCATTATCTCAATGGCCGCTAGGAAGGAACGGCGAAGTTTTTGGACGTGGGGCTACCAATCGGATGAACCGTCGCAGAATGAGCGACTTGCCGCGGCCGAACGAATTGCTAAGCGTTTGGGGAGAGCGGTCGAACCTCCGCCCGTTCCGGATATTGATGCGATAGCGCTCCGGCGGCCCCGCGTTAAGGTTCCGGGGAAGTTAGAGGAATTTGTCTCGGCATCGCAGCTGGAACGGGTGACTCACACTCACGGTGGCCATTCGTTGGAATTGCTGATGGCGTTACGAGGTAATTTCGACAACCCACCAGATGCCGTTGCACATCCTCGAAACGAGGACGAACTCGAGGCCGTACTCGAATGGTGCGATAGCGAGCAACACGCGGTAATCCCTTATGGCGGTGGTACTAGCGTTGTTTGGGGCGTCAACGCCCCCCGTGACCGAGATAGTGCGGTGACGGTCGATCTTGATGAAATGAATACCCTGCTGGAGCTCGATGAAACTTCGCGTGCGGGAAGATTTCAGGCCGGGATCCTCGGGCCCGATATCGAAGCGGCACTTAAACCACGGGGGCTAACACTGAGGCATTTTCCTCAGAGTTTTCCATGGTCGACGGTGGGTGGGTGGGTGGCAACGCGTTCGGGGGGTCACTACGCTACCAACCAGACTCACATTGACGATTTTGTCGAGTCGACCCGGATGCTGACCCCCAAAGGGTGGTTCGAATCGCGACGTTTACCCGGCAGTGGCGCGGGTCCAAGCCCCGATCGGCTGGTGATTGGGTCCGAAGGCACGCTTGGATTGATTAGCGAGTGTTGGCTGCGTTTACAGAAGCGGCCAATTTATCGAGCCACTGCGGGTGTAGCTTTCTCTTCCTGGGGGGCGGGAGCGGACGCCGTTCGTCATGTCGTGCAGACGAAACTTTGGCCTGCCAATTTACGGATTCTGGATCCGTTAGAGGCTGCAAACGCCGCGGGGATGGATGGTGACTCGGCCCTACTCATCATTGGTTTTGAATCGGGCGATGTACCCCAGGGTGAAAACATATGGGCGGCGATCAACATTGCCCGCGAATACGGTGGGGTGGTGGACGACGACGATGTGCGTATTGACGATGGCGGTGGAGGTACCACGGGTCGGCAGGGGGCTGTCGGCGCCTGGCGCGACGCATTTATTGGCGTAAACGCTGGTCTGACAGCAGGCTTGGGACTGCTCTCGGATACCTTTGAAACGGCGATCACCTGGGATCAATGGCCCGAATTTGATGGTGAAGTCCGGGAGCGCGTGGGGCGGGCGTTACGCGAAACACTTGGTGAGGATGCTCAACTTTCCTGTCGGTTCACTCACGTCTACGCTGACGGTCCTGCCCCTTATTATTCGTTTAGTGGACCGGTCGAGATAGGTGGCGAGTTGGAATCTTGGCAAATCATCAAAGATGCAGCTGTGGATGCGGTCATTGACGCAGGTGGTACGGTCACCCATCACCATGCCGTCGGCCGTATGCATCGCGACGGTTGGGAAAGGCAGCGACCAGAGCTTTTTGGTGAGGTTCTTCGTGCGGCTAAACATTCGCTCGATCCTCACGGGGTACTCAATCCGGGTGTTCTCTTCGATTCTTAATCTAGAACGGTGCTTTTGTCCGAGACAACGCGCATGAGTTTTGCCCGCCTGGTTGTCGATCTGAACGCAATCTCGGCCAACTATCAGCGATTTGTGGAAGCCTCGGTGGGACTGGCTGGCGCCGTGGTGAAAGCGGACGCGTATGGTCTCGGTATGGAAGCGGTTGCTCGACGGCTCCGAGCCGACGGCTGCGAACATTTTTTTGTGGCAACGCCAGAAGAAGGCTTTGCGCTGAGATCGGTGATCGACGAGGCCTTCGTGTACGTGTTTTCGGGTCCCCCGGATCACAAAACAGCGGCAGCGTTCGCGTCGGCGAACGTCGTGCCCGTGCTTAATTCACTTGAACAAATCGGATTATGGAAACGACAGAAAGGAGCGCCTGCGGCACTGCATGTAGATACGGGCATGCAGAGGCTTGGCCTTGATCCGAAAGAGGTCAAGTCGACGATGCTCGAGGGCATCGATCTAGTGCTTCTCATGAGCCATCTCGCGTGCGCAGATCAACCACAACATCCACAAAATGATCGCCAGGCAACTGCGTTCAAGCGGGTCTTTGAAGGTTTTCCCGGCATCGAAACGAGCTTTGGCAATTCGGCCGGAACGCTCAATGGCAGTCAATATCAAGGCGGGATAACGCGGCCCGGCATCGGTTTGTACGGGGGCAATCCCTACATAGACAAAACCAATAATTTTCATAGAGTGGCCCTGTTTGAAACGCAAGTCGTGCAGCGGCGTCGTGTCAAAGTGGGCGAATCGGTGGGGTATGGGGCGAAATACGTGGCAACACGAAACACCGAAATCGCCATCGTTGGGGTCGGCTATGCGGACGGCGTATCAAGGTTTCATGCGGGTAAACGGCAGCTTGCTTATGGCGGCGCACGCTTGCCTGTCCTGGGTGAAATAGGGATGGATCTGATCCACGTGGATGTGACCGAATATCCGGAGATTTCGGCTGGCGATTGGCTCGAAGTATTCGGCGGCATCATTACTGTAGATGAAATGGCCGAGACGTCGAGGACGTCGGCGTACGAAATTCTTTCGCGGATAGGGTCACGTGTTTCGCGCGTCTACGTGTAGTTTTTAATATGATGTATCGGGAAAGTTATTTACTTAGGGGATGAGATGGCATCGATCAACAAGGACGGTGTTCTTGCAGGAAAAGTTGCGGTGGTCACGGGCGCTAGTCGCGGTATCGGTGAGGCAATTGCCGTCCGGTTCGCGATGGAGGGTGCTCGAGTGGTTGTCTCGGCACGCACAGTCGAAGAAGCTGATCACTTTTTGCCGGGCACGATCAAAGCAACGGTCAAAAAGATTACCGACGCGGGCGGTGAGGCAGTTGCTATCAAATCCGATCTAGCGGTTGCTGAGGATCGGGAGGGTCTCATCAAGGAAACCGAAGAGCGTTTTGGCCCTGTCGATATCCTTGTGAACAACGCTGCGGTGACGTGGTTCATCCCGGTCCACGATTTTTCGGAAAAGAAATTCCGAACCATGATGGATGTTCAAGTTTGGGCGCCCTTCGAGCTCGCTCAGGCGTGTTTACCGTCGATGCTCGAACAAGGTGGTGGCTGGATCTTGAACATTTCCTCCCATGCGGCGATTCACCCAGACGCACGTGCGCCTGGCGGACATGGCGGTACCGTATACGGAATGTGCAAAGCTGCACTCGAGCGGTTTACGACCGGGCTCGCGCAAGAAGTCTATGATGCCGGTATCGGCGTGAACGTGATTTCTCCCGGGCTTGTCGCTACTCCGGGTGTGGTGCACCACAAGCTGATTAACGATAGCAACAAAGACCGGGTGACCCCGGTCGAGCATATGGCGGAAGCTTGTTTGCGGTTGTGCTACGGCGACTCCAAGAGTTTGACGGGGCGGATTGATTATGCGGATCAAGTCATCGAAGAATTCTCCCTTGAACCAGCGGATTTGATCTAAACGGGGTAGGTAGCACTGATAGTGCTGCTGCGCACCATAAGCATAGAAAAGAGGTTGTCGGAGCGTGCTCAACCGAAGAGCAGACTCGAAGGATTTTGACGCCACGTATTCGTGTGCGCGCATGACAATCAAGATCAACAAGGGAGAATCAAAAACGTGAGCGAGCCCCTTCACAACGAATTGGCACCGGATTCAATTGAGGCCCGCGATCTGCGGCATTTGTTGCACCCGAATACGAACCTAGGTGAGCTGCAGCGCCAGGGTCCGGCGGTGCATTCCAAAGCCAAAGGTGTGTACCTTTGGGACAATCACGGTAAGCAGTATTTGGAGGGAATGGCTGGCCTCTGGTGCACGGCACTGGGGTATGGCGTTGAGGAACTCGCTGATGCTGCGAGTGAACAACTGAAAAAGCTGTCTTACTCGCAGCTTTTTGGGGGCAAGACTAACGAACCGAGCGTGCTCCTCGCCGAAAAGTTGATGGAGATTGTTCCCATCGAAGGCGGCCGGGTCTTTTTCGGGCTAACAGGTTCCGACGCGAACGACACGCAAATTAAGATGATGTGGTACTACCACAATCTCATGGGTCGACCCGAGAAGAAGAAAATTATCTCGCGTTGGAGCGGCTATCACGGCGTGACGGTGGCGAGCGGAAGTCTCACAGGCTTACCGCCTTTTCACAAAGCGTTCGATTTGCCGATCCAGGGCATTCTGCATACGGAATCGCCGCACTACTATCGGGAAGCTCGTGAAGGCGAGACTGAGGACCAATTCACGACTCGACTTGCGAACAGCTTGTCGGACCTGATTGAGGAAGAAGGTCCTGAAACCGTCGCGGCTTTTATCGCCGAGCCGGTATTAGGAGCGGGCGGCGTGATCGTGCCCCCAAACGGCTACTACGAAAAGATACAAGCCGTACTTGAACGCCATGGAGTCCTATTTATCGACGATGAAGTCATTTGTGGATTCGGTCGAACGGGTAATCCCTTTGGCTGTCAAACCATGGGCATCAAGCCCACGACTATGAGTGTGGCGAAAGCGCTTTCGTCCGCCTATCTCCCGATCAGCGCCGTCATCATCCCGGATTCGATGTACCAAGCGTTTGTCGAAGCGAGTTCGGACTTGGGTAATTTTGCTCACGGTTTCACGTATTCGGGTCACCCGGTGTGCGCGGCGGTTGCGTTGCGAAATTTGGAACTCATCGAAGAGCGACAAGTGTTTGCACACGCGGCCAAGATGGGTGAAGTATTCCAGTCCCGGCTTGAGGAATACGCTGAACACCCTCTGGTCGGTAATTCTCGGGGCGCTGGCTTGATCGGAGCAGTTGAATTGGTGGCCGATCGAGAGACCGGTAAGAAATTTGATGCAGCCCACGGGGTCGGGGCCTTCTGTATGGATCAATGTTTGGAACACGGTCTGATTGTGCGTGCTCTTGGCGACACAATTGCTTTTTGCCCGCCTCTTATTATCGATGATAAGCAGATTGACGAGCTATTCGGTAAATTTGATCAAGCGGTTGCCGCCACTTTGGCGTATGCGAGTAAGCTTAATTGAAAATATTTGAGCGCGAGTTTACCCGAGAATCGTTAGCTCATCGGGCCCCTTGACACGCACGGGGCGGCGGCAAAATTCTTCGACGAGCATTGCGTTCATGATGTCAGGATCTGCGGTGTTAACCCATGTTCTGTCGTCGTTGGCGGTTCGGCAAGCGACATGGCCGATGGCGGGCTCGTCTCCATTGAACATGACGGTATACGATTCTATGGTCGCGTCACCTGCGAATTCCGATAAACACTCGCGAGATGGCAGCGCGTCGATCTCCGCTTGCACGTTTTCTACAGAAAAATCCCGGTCAGGAGGCTCGCTGCCGTAGATGCCATGCGCGTGTTTGTATAGGTTTCCGCCGTTGGCGGTGATGAGCGCGCGCGCTCCTTTTTTTTCGCGTAAAAGCTCAACGGTTCTCGCGATGCTATGCATGACGTAGTTATTCAGGGGCCCGCCACCAAAAGTTAAGCCGCCGGTCACCGTTAGATCCCGATTCTCGTCGAAGCCGTATTCTTCGGCGGCAATTTGTACAGCTGATGGAAAACAACTGTAGAGATCGACGAAATCGAGTTCGTCGACCTTCGTATCGGTGAGTTCGAGGAGGCGGCGGCCGATGACCCGGATCCCAGGTGACGAATAAAAGTTGTCTCGTACCGAAGCGGAAAAATGGTCATAACCGACAACGCCTGCGTAAGGGTATATCCAACGGTCTTGGGCTATACCCAGCGAGTTTGCCTTGGACGCCGAACACATAATCAATGCGGCGCCCATATCAACGGACATGTTCGCGTTCATGAATTTGGTGTACGGGAAACTAATGCGCCGATTGGTTTCGGAGGGTGTGCGGATCTCCTCGGCGGTCATGTTGTGCTGGACCCAAGCACTGGGATTGCGTTGCCCAACATCGTTAAAACGAGACCACAATGCAGATACCCGTTCAGCGTGTTGATTAATGGATTCCCCACGCGCTTGCCTAATTGCGTTGTCGTACATCGGGTAGATTTGAATGGCACGCATGATCCCTCGCGCTCGCTCGAACTCATGGTGTTCGGGCTGTTGTTCTGCGCCAATCACGCGATCGTAGGTACCTGGGGCAGGTGTTTCCGCGAGAGCGATACCTGCTTTGCGGGCTTTACCGGCACTTTTGCCATTTTCGGCACCCGTGATAACAGCTAGATCGAGACCGTTGTTGAGGATGGCCGAGGCGGTTTCGTTAATGACCACCTGATTTTGATTGCCACCAATCAAGGTGCCAACGGACTCCGCCCCACTGGCGCCAATACGGTCGGCAAGGAGTTTTGCTGGGTTCTTATAGCCCCACATCCCGCGAACGACACGGACCGACTGAGTTTGAGCAAGCAGTTGGTCGACGCCCGTGTCTTTTTCCGCCATTAGGATGGCGTCCATCATCATTTCCAGTGGTTCTTTTGCTTCCGCTAGCGTTTCCAGGCGATTCAGGACTTGGCCCACGCCGACGAGTACCGGTGTCCTCGGGTTAAACATTGGCTAGTCCGGCAACCCTAATATGCGTTTTGCAATGATGTTGCGCTGGACTTCAGAACTGCCACCTTCGATAGAATTAGCTTTGGATCGTAGCCAGCCGCGAGTATTCGCGCGCTCGCCAGGTTGGAAGCCTTTTCCAGCCCAGCCCAAGCCCTGAGATCCCATGATCGAAACGACGAGGTCACTTCTACGCATATTTTGTTCAGTCCCATAGAGCTTGAAAAAGGACGATAAGAAGGTCGGTGCATTGTTATTGGCAGCTTCGTCGGCTGCGCGATGCATGGTGAGTTGGTATGCGCGCTGGTCCATGTTGTAGGAGAGCACCCGGGTGCGTACGGTTGAGTCACCGATTCGTCCACCTGTGCGGCCAACGTAAGATGCGGCAAATTCATCGAGGGTGGCCGTTTTTTGGCGGGTTCCGCCCACGCCCCCGATAGAACTTCGCTCGTATTGAAGTAACCGTTTCCCAACCGTCCAGCCTTGTCCCGGTTCACCAATGAGAAAGCGTTTGGGCACACGAACGTCGTCAAAAAAGGTCTGACAGAACTCTGATGACCCGCTGATCAGTTGGATGGGCGTAATGGAAACGCCGTGCGTTTCCATATCGAAGACGATGAAGGAAATGCCGTCGTGCTTCGATGCGTTTGGATCGGTACGGACCAGACAGAAAATCCAGTCGGCTTGGTCCGCTCCCGACGTCCAAATTTTTGATCCGTTGACGATGTAGTCGTCGCCGTCTTCGACAGCTTTTGTCTGCAAACTCGCGAGGTCAGAACCGGCGCCGGGTTCGCTGTAGCCCTGGCACCATTTGATTTCGCCGCTGACGATTCGGGGCAAATGTTCTAGGCATTGTTCATGGGTACCAAACTCAAGAATGGCGGGTCCGATCATGGTTAGTCCGTGGCCACCCAAGGGTGAGCGAGCATTGATGCGACGCATTTCGTCTATGAGGTCTTGATTTTCTTCTTTGGTGAGACCGCCCCCTCCATACTCCGTCGGCCAAGTAGGTGCAGTCCAACCGCGCTCTGCCATTCGATCCAGCCAGAGTCTTGAATCGGGATTGATGTATTTTTCGCGTCGGCCCCCGCTAATGTATTCGCCTCCGGGTGTTGGGGTCCGCATACTTTTGGGACAGTTGTGCTCGAGCCAGTCACGTGCCTCTTCGCGAAAACCCATAATCTCGACACCCCCTTCATGAAACGCTGGACATTGTAACGCCGAAATAACGGCTGTCAGGGACTCGTTTGCCAGCGCGGATTGCACTTGCGACACTCGAAACCCGGTGTAGAGGAGGTGGACAAGATGTTGCCAGAGTTCGATTTTGGTCTTGGAGAAACGATCGACATGCTGCGTCGGTCGGTGCGTGACTTTTGCCAGCAGGAAATTGTTCCAATTGCGGAACGCATTGATCAATCAAACGAATTTCCTCGCATCCTCTGGCCGCTTCTGGGCGATCTTGGGGTTCTTGGCGTCACTGCCGAGGAAAAATACGGTGGTGCAGGCCTCGGGTATCTGGCGCACTGCGTTGTGATGGAGGAAATCAGCCGAGCATCAGGATCTGTGGGCCTTTCCTATGGTGCGCATTCGAATTTGTGCATCAATCAATTGTGTCGATATGGAACGGACGAGCAAAAACAGAAGTATCTACCGGATCTCATTTCCGGTTCCTCGCTAGGGGCACTTGCGATGAGTGAGTCGGAGGCGGGCTCGGATGTCGTGAGTATGCGGCTTAGAGCTGAGGATTGTGGTGATTACTACTTGCTCAACGGTAGCAAAATGTGGATCACCAACGGACTAGACGCTGACGTTGTGGTCGTATATGCGACATTGGATCCGGCTGCAGGCGCTAAGGGCATTACCGCGTTTATTGTCGAAAAAAGCATGCCCGGATACGAACCCCAACCTAAACTCGACAAGCTAGGAATGCGGGGTTCGGATACTTCTGAACTTGTCTTTCAAGACGTGCAGGTCCCCAAGTCGATGGTACTTGGAGTCGCTGGCGGCGGCGTCGGCGTCCTCATGAGCGGTTTGGATTACGAACGCGTTGTTCTTGCGGCGGGGCCGATCGGCATCATGCAGGCGTGCTTGGATGTTGTGCTTCCGTACATCCATGAACGCAAACAATTTGGTCAAGCGATTGGAACGTTTCAACTGATGCAGGGGAAAATGGCTGATATGTACACGACGCTAAACGCTAGTCGCGCATACGTGTATGCGGTAGCTAAAGCCTGTGACGGTGGCCACACGACCCGGTTCGACGCGGCGGGTTGCATTTTGTACGCCGCCGAAAAAGCGACTCAAGTTACGCTCGATGCCATCCAAGCTCTCGGAGGCAATGGGTACACCCACGAGTACCCGACGGGACGATTATTGCGGGATGCGAAGGTGTACGAGATTGGCGCTGGAACCAGTGAGATTCGACGAATGTTGATCGGTCGAGAGCTTTTTGCGGCGTCAAACTAAGTGTGACTCGAATTGAGTCGGGGTAGGCTTGACCCGCATTGGGTTGGGAACTTTATCGTGAGCTTCTTGCATGAGTGGTCGGTGTAACGATGGATAACATGTGTTCCGAAACAAGTCGGACCCATCGTTGATGCGATACGTTTCAACACGCGGTGGTATGGATCCCGTGACGTTTCGAGATGCGGTGATCCTTGGTCAAGCGCCGGACGGAGGATTGCTTTTGCCCGAAGTTTTGCCCGACGTCTCGAAAGAGTTGGAAGGTTGGCGACAACTTTCGTTCGAGGACCTGGCGTTCGAAGTGATACGGCTCTTTGCGGACGATATTGATGACGCGGTCCTAAAAAAAATACTCAAAGAAGCGTTTGCGACGTTTGCGGTTGAGGACACCATTCCCCTTGTCCAATTCGACGGTCTGAACGTGCTTGAGTTATTTCACGGGCCTACGCTCGCATTCAAAGACGTAGCGCTTCAAGTGCTGGGTGGGCTGTTCGAGCACATATTAGAGGGCTCGTTGGGGAGATTGAACGTACTAGGGGCGACAAGCGGGGATACGGGGAGTGCGGCGATCGCTGGCGTTCGCGGTCGTCCCAACATCGATATCTTTGTGCTCTTTCCCGATGGCCGAACGAGTTTGATGCAGGAACTGCAAATGACGACGGTACTGGACGATAACGTTCATTGCCTAGGAATCGAAGGCACCTTTGATGATTGCCAAGAACTCATGAAGAGTATTTTTGGCGACTTGGCGTTTAAAGAAAAATACAGTTTAGGGGCCGTGAATTCGGTCAATTGGGCGCGTGTTGTCACCCAAATTGTTTATTACGTATACGCGGCGTTGAAGTTCAATGTACCCGTCTCGTTCAGCGTGCCCACTGGTAATTTCGGCAATGTGTTTGCTGGTTATCTTGCGAAGTCGATGGGTGTGCCTATCGACCGATTGGTGCTTGCAACCAACGAAAACGACATCCTAGCCCGTTTCTTTGAAACGGGCAGGTACACGCGGGGCGTTGTCCAACATACATTGAGTCCATCGATGGACATTCAGGTGGCGAGCAACTTTGAGCGATTCTTGTACTTATATTTTGGTCGAGATTCCGAGCGGCTAATTGAGTTCCTAGGGACATTCTCTGAGCAAGGCTCGGCGGAGGTTGACTACGTGAAGTCGGAGGACTCGTTTTTCATAGCAACCAGTGTTGGTGAAGAAGAAACTCGCGGGACCATCAAAACAACCTATGCGTCATACGATTACATACTTGATCCACACAGCGCTGTTGGCGTTGCGGCTGCGTCACGATTTGACTTGGGTAGCCCCGTCATTTCGCTTGCCACGGCTCATCCGGCAAAGTTTCCGGATGCTGTGAATGAAGCGATCGGTAAAGACGTTGCGACGCACAGCAGACTGACAAATTTGATCTCGCAGCCCACCCGGAAAACGCTATTGCCAGCTGACGAGGAAGCGGTGAAGAACTATTTAGCTACGAATGCTCGGTAGCCCCTGTGATGAATGTGCCTAAGCTACAAAGCGCTAAGCGAGGCAATTGTCCCCACCAGCGACGGTAGGTCGGTCACCGTGGCGCGGGCCGGTACCTTGTCTGTTTTGCCC
>JAKUTI010000046.1 GCA_022448765.1 Pseudomonadales bacterium | reverse complement strand
TAGATCATCGCCACCCCAGGTGAAATTGGCGCAGAAAGCGGGGGTCTGGATGACGCCTAAACAAGCGCCGTCGTCCGCGTATACATGCACTCCGCCTGGTCCCGCACAAAACACGTGCCCCGTCGATGCCGCTTTGAGCCCGTCCGGCGCGCCGGCACCACTCCCCGTCGACTCGGCAAATACGTCGCCCCCCGATAGCGTACCGTTTTTGTCGATCTGAAATTTCCGGATGTGCATACGCGGTGTATCCGCCACATACAACTCCTGTTGATCAGGCGTAAACGCCAACCCATTCGGTTGCTGAAAATCGCTGGCAAGGAGTTCTAGCTCGCCAGTCGCGGCGTCGACTCGATAGAGACCCTGAAAATCAAGTTCAGTCTCTCGCACAATCCCCGTGTGGCCTTCGCGACCGTAGGTCGGATCGGTGAAATAAACGTTGCCGTCGTTACCCACCACGATATCGTTTGGGCTGTTGAGCGCTTTGCCTTGGTAATGGCTGGCAATCACCGTAAGCGAGCCGTCGGACTCCTCTCGGGTCACCCGCGAGGTCGCATGTTCACAGCTGAGAATACAACCGCTGCTATCGTAGGTATTGCCGTTGCTCATGTTGCTCGGTTCGCGGTAGACGGACACGCCGCTCGATTCGTTCCAACGATGCAATCGGTTCGATGGGATGTCACTAAAGGTCAGGTGTTGCTCGCGCGGATGCCAAATCGGACCTTCGGTAAAGGCGAAGCCATCGGCCAAGGTTTCCAATTCAAGATTTTCTTCGACGACGTCGAAGAATCGTTCGTCCCTAACTTCGATGCCCATTCATTTCTCCTTTCATACCAGGCCACGACCCAGCTCACCAATGCGTTCAAAGACCGAAAGCCACCATACCTAACTCGAACCGTTCGTAAATGACGTTAGGCGTTCACGCCGTATCGATCCGTCCAGCAACAATCCCCGCGCCATGACCTTTCCCGCTTGTATCGTCAATCAAAGGTTCTCTCGCTTATTCTGCAGTTCTCGGCGAATATTGCGACTCCACCTCTCGTTGCAATTTTTCATCGCGGGCACGAATCAAATCCTTCTCGAACCAGTCTGCGAGCTCCCGCATTGGGAAACACTTTCCCGGGCACGAGGTCGCACCGTCGCCACGAACTTGCCGATGGGCGCCCAAGCTGACGTCGGGATAGCGGAATTTTAGGTCAAGCAACAGTGTTTTAAGCGCATCGAGCTGACACACGTTCGGACGCTCACGATCAAAATGGCCGCGTATCAACACGCCCACCGATCCAGGGTGTTGACCCTTGGTATCCGGCGAAAGCAACTCGGCGACGGACCCATCCGGCTCCACCCGGTAATGAAATGCCTCACGGCTACAGCCTGCATGATGCAGCAGGATAAACCTCAGCGGTCCCCTAGGTCTCTGAGGTTTTTCAACATTGACTGGAGTCGACATGCTCTTGGGATTGTTGGGGGGCACTAGAAAATCTGCACAACTTCTATCGTGTCGGCATTCGCTGGCAAATTGAACACCGTACCGTCATCAACAAGACGAATCTCCGACGGCAAGCCTCGACGAAAAATGCTCTCTGCGATCCCATTCGCGGGTACTGGGACCAAGTGATACAACGCAAGCATCGCAACACCCGCCTCACGGGAAACGTCGGTCAAGGAATCGGTGTGGGCGTGGTACTCGAGGATGTCGTCCAGGATCTGCACCATACGCGTATTGCCCGCAGTCGCAGCGGCATCTCTCATCGCGTGCACCATCGGTCGCGAGAGCGCGTCATGGAGGAGGAGATCGGTGCCGCGCAATGCCGTCGCCGTGGATTGCAACGCGTTGGTATCGCCACTAACGACGACGGAGCGGCCACGGTAATCAAAACGATATCCCACCGCGGGTCGAACGGGATCGTGATCGACCGAAAATGGCCTGATGCTGAATTCCCCCACCTCCATGACCTCCCCCATCGCAATTAACTGCGGCCGCATCGGCCCAACATCTGGGGGCAATAGTTCGCTGCCGTGGTGCTCCGTTCGATACGTTCGGTCAAGGGCATAGGCTTTGTTAAACCCATCGACAACGCTCCCCACACCTTCTGGACCGTATACGTCTAGCTGCGCGGTCCGTCCCCCCACCCAGGAGACAAGGTTGGTGTCACCCAGCGCACTGATGTGATCCGAATGGAAATGGGTGAGCAAGACGCCGGCAAGGTTTCGCATGGGTAGCCGCGCGCGTATCAAATTTGCGGTCGATCCCGCGCCCGCGTCGACGATGAAAAAAGTGGATCCGCCCGCCACAACGATGCAGCTCTGCGCTCTCTCCGATACCCCAAGAGGCGAAGCACTACCGCAAACAAACACACGCAACACGTCGGGGTCGTCCCAAGCCATCGGTGTATCGAGAAGAGTTGTAGCGATCAAGCGCTTCATTAGGAAGTTCTGGCCCCAGGAAGTCTGCGTCATGACGAGCGCAGCCGCGGCCAGAAGCGCTAATCCCATGCCTAAAATAACAAACGCTTTCTTCATTTGGTGTTAGCGGCGGCGCACACGAACAACGCGTCCATCGTCAAGTCTGTCCTCGATTAATCTTCCCAATACGGTGGATTGTTGAGGGGTCCGAGGGATTGGCCCAATTGAACAAGCAATCCGTGTGCACTCTTAGGCGAAATAAATGCGTCGACCGACGCTGGGTCAGCAAAACTTTTATCCACCACTTTGATTCCTTGTAACTCGAGCTGATCGACCTTCTTTTCAAGATCGGGCGTTTGCAGGGTTAAGTGATGAAACCCTTCCCCTCGCTTTTCAAGGAATTGAGCGAGAAATCCATCTGGATTAATCGGTTCCAACAGCTCGATACAGAAATCGTGCAAATCAAACAGTGCAATACGAAAGTCTCCCGAAGCGTGTTCACCCATGGAGCGAAATTTAGCGCCCAGAGCGTCTTCAAAAAAGGACCTTGCAGCGTCGATACTGTGTACGGCGATGCCGATATGATCGAACCGACCGATGGCTTCATCCGCCATCTGCAAGCTCGGTGACGATAGACGGCGCTGTACCGCAATCGCTACGCTTTTGAATCAACGAGGTACGATCCAGATGGGCGAGGACCATGCGCGTTCTTGAATGGTCGTTGCCAAGTCGGGTCTGGGGGCGGTTCCGGCGCGAATGGCATCCCACGTCGACCATCGACAGGTGGGATTTTCCAACACCCGCACGTAGTAGAAGGCCCGTTGCTTCGGGTCAAAGTCGGGATCGTCCCACAACGTTAATAGTTCGGCCGCGCCAACGTCCGCCGTCACGCTGCAATCGGTCAGATCGACGGTTGCGCCGTTGTCGGGGCATCGGTGGGTCTCTGGATCAACGGCTGCACCGCCCGCACACGCGACATCGTATACGGCCTCCTGGGTCTGACCTGCGTCAAGCCAACCCTTGATAATCTGTAAGCGCTGCAGTTCTGCTCGCATCGGATCGCGACTCGCCCAAGCAAGGAACCGCGGTTCACCCCGTCGCTTAGCAAGTAGCTCAGCCCCCATGGATACGCCGTTGGCGTAGGCACTGGCGACCAAATCCGGTGCGTCTAGTAAGGCGTCGTCGTAGTCGTAACTCGCGAACAGACGCACCTTGATGCGAGACCCCGTCGTCGCAAAGGTTTCTTTGCGTCGGAATGCGTCGTAAATCGATTCGCGCGTGTTCTCGCCCGCCCAGACGCCGGCAATGCCCGACGAGCCGAAAAATCGATTCGGGACCTCCCGAAAGGCGGGAAGCCCGTCCCGGTGTGCAGATGGCACCGAGCCCCTGTTCACCGGATCGGAGTCCAGCATCCCGACCTTGCTGACGAAATTCGACTCGTCAAACACGTCGCCTGAATTATGCGTATCGCTCGCACCAATAACGCCGAAGCGGTACGGGTTTTCACCCAGATCCTGCTCCAACTTAAACCCGTTAAGCCAGGCTTCGCGAACGTAGCTCCCACGAGGCCAACTCTTATTCCAACTCGCAATCTGGTACGGAAAGATCTCGAAATCGGCCCATTCATCGTTGGGTGATAAAAACGGGTGCGTGTCGGACGTTCCTTTGATCTGTGTGATCTCCACCAACGGTTCGTTGCGCATTCGTTGGATGGCGTAGTCGGCGTCCATCGCCGAGCCGTCGAAGCGGGTCATCTGGAACTCATTCCCATTGGATTGATTGGTATTGTGCGGGATGGCCAGGGCTTCAAAGCCCTGTTCCCGTTGCGAATCCATCCACGTCCAAAGATCTTCAGGATTTAATGAGTCAAGCCTGGAGTACGGCATGTTGGGCGCCGCATCGCCACGGTAAATGACGTTGCGATGGAGGTTGCCGTCGCGACTCGACGTGTATTCGTAGGCAATAAACGTCGTCAGCTTTCCCGGTTCGTAATTGCGATTCGCCGACGCCTGAATCTCGCTCCACGCCGATTTGGAGTCCGTTAGGTCGGTCGCAACGTGATCGGCAAGGGATCTCTCGTCGGCGCTGGGGTTCATCAAGAACCTCATCCCCAAGAACGATTGCGTTCTTTCAGCCACCGTCTTTGCATTAAGAAACGCTTGCACAAGGGGATCGTTATGGAGCGGATGCGTCGGTTGCTCCATCGCGGACCACATCCCAAGAAACATCGCATGGTCGGTGACCGCGTAGAAATCCAACGGGCGGGCCAGCTGAATCTCGAATCCTGCCGGATGCTGGATGGCTTCGCCACGAGCAAACGCATACGCGTCATCCGGCGTGGTTTTCGTACCAAACAAAAACGCATCGAACGAATAACGCGTGTGGATATGCAAGTCGCCGAAATACGCATTGCGAGGCGTTTCATCCGCAGCATTCGCGAGGCCAGCAAACAACAGCATCAAATAAACGCCGAGCTTGTGTTTCATCATCACCATCTCCCCACTTTTGCCGCGGCCGATCGCCCTATTGAGTTAACCAACCATGCTCCTGAGGTTTACGTCCCGCACGGATATTCAGCGGCACATTGATTAGCGTCGGTCCGTCGTGTGCCATCGCCTCATCAAGCGCCGCGCGCAGATCTTTAGGATCCTCTACATACCAGCCCTTACCGCCGAGGCTCTCGACCATCAGGTCGTACCGAGCGCCGTAGGTGAGATTTCCCGGTGGTTGAATTTCGCCAGGTGCCGGCGGTTCCGTTGAACCGCTGTGTCCGCCGATACCTCCATTATTCAACACGATCATTTTCACCGGGAGGTGGTAGCGGATCATGGTTTCGATCTCCATGCCGGTAAATCCGAAGGCCGAATCGCCCTGCACGGACACGATCGGTTTGTCTGGACTGGTCACCGCGGCAGCAATGGCAAAACCCAGCCCAACGCCCATCGTTCCATAGGTGCCCGCATCCAAACGATGCCGCGAATGCACGTTCGGCATTTGAGTACGACCGATGTCCATTGTGTTAGCGCCTTCGCCGATGATGACGGCGTCATCTGGTAGCCAATCCACGATGTCTTTATACGCACGGTAATAATTTGACGGCGCAGAATCATCGTCGATCATGGGTTGCACCGCCGCATGGTTAGACTCGGCTTTCTCTTTCAATGTGGTTCGCCACGCAGTTTCCGCAGGGTAGAACCATTGCCGGTTGTCCAGCGCTCGATTGAGCTGACCAACCACGGCTTTTCCATCCCCCACCAAAGCTACTTCGGTCGGCACGTTGGTACCAATTTCTTCCGGCGAGATGTCGAGTTGCACAACGCGTACGTTTTCATTGAAGCGTGGTGGCAAACCGTAGTGCATGATCCAATTCAGTCGTGCACCCATCAGGAATACCAGATCGGCCTCGCGCAGCGCGGTACTGCGTGCCGCACCCACCGACAGTGGGTCGTTGTCGGGCATCGTGCCTTTACCCATCGGAGAATTGAGGAAGGGTAGTTGCGTCCGTTCGATGAACTCTCGGATCTCATCTTCCGCGCGAGACCAAGCCATTCCTTTGCCCACAACGACCAGAGGCCGTTCAGCAGATTCGAGTGCACTCAGGGCCGCTTCGACCGCGTCCGGATCAGCAAGTGTCCGCGGTGGCTCCGGAACTGTCGCAGCTTGAACAACCTCTTCTTCCTCGCACTGACCGTTAATAATGTCGTCTGGAAAGTCCAGGTAAACGGGCCCTGGACGGCCGAACAATGAATGTCGAACCGCCTGGTTAACGTAGTAAGGGATCCGGTGGACGTGCTCAATTGCGTGCGCATACTTGCAATAGGGTGCCGCGAGTTCGACCTGACGTTCCTCTTGAAAACCGCCCATGCCGTTTTGGTACACCGGAGACGCTCCACCGATTAAAATCATCGGCCAGCAGTTCTGCTTTGCATTCGCCAATCCAGCAAACGCGTGGATAACGCCGGGTCCCGAAACGGTTAGACATCCCTGCGGGCGCCCGGTCAGATACCCAGCCGCATGCGCCGCGTAGCTCGCAGCTTGTTCGTTGCGCATGCCGACGTATTGGATACCCTCTTTTTGGGCTACCGCCGCAAATCCTTGGACCGGAAAGCCGACGATGCCAAAAATATAGTCGACGCCTTGCTGCTTAAGGCTTCTCGCCATGAGGGTTGCACCACTTACGGTCCCCATAGTCTTCCCCTAATTAATTGATGACCGCCTAAGCTAGCGCGGGGAGACCCTCCGACTCAAGGGGTATTGCACACGTCTCGTATTTCGCCACGGCGATTCCATCGGTACGTCGATCACGATAATCTCGTTTTTCCTACACGGGGAACGATATGAGTTACGACCAAAGCACCGTGAGAAATGTTCTCGCCAAAGCGAAAGAAGACCGACGAAATTCGCTTACGTCATCCGAAGCGAAACAGGTCGCTAGCGCGTACGAGATTGCAACGCCGGCCGAAGGCCTAGCAACCAGCCCCGACGAAGCCGCCACAATAGCGAGCGAAATCGGATTCCCCGTCGTTCTGAAAATTGTATCCCCGGACATCCTGCATAAAACCGATGCCGGCGGGGTGATCACTGACATCGGTGATGTCGACAATGTGAAGGCATCGTATGCATCGATTTTCGATAACGCGAAGGCCCACAACGCCGATGCCCGTATCGACGGGGTACAGGTCCAAGCGCAGGTTACTGGTGGCTTGGAGGTCATCGTCGGGGCGACAACGGATCCTGTATTCGGAAAACTTGTGGCTTTCGGATTGGGCGGGACGCTCGTCGAAATTCTTCAAGACGTAACATTTCGTCTCGCGCCAGCAGAAAGTGAGGACGCGCATGCAATGCTTGACGACATTGCTGGGAGCAAGATTCTTGACGGCGTAAGGGGTGAAAGCGGCGTCGATCGAAATGCACTCGCTCAGACCATCGAAAACGTCAGTCACCTGGTCAACGATTTCCCTGAAATAAGTGAACTCGACCTGAACCCAGTCTTTGCCTCCACCGCCGGTGCGGTCGCTGCCGACGTCAGGGTCTTGTTGGATTTTGAGGCCGTTCCACAACACCATCAGCACGCGCCCGACGAGATCTTAACGGCAATGAAGCGCATCCTGGAACCGTCCGCGGTTGCCGTTATCGGTGCATCGGCCGAGGACGGAAAAATCGGTAACTCGGTCATGCGTAACTTGATCGACGGCGGGTACGAGGGCGAGCTGTACCCCGTGCACCCCAAGGCCGATCAGATCCTCGGTCACCAGTGTTATCCATCGATCGTGGATATTCCCGGCAACGTTGACATAGCAATCTTCTGCATACCGGCCCAGTTTGTTGCAAGCGTCATCGCTGAGTGCGGTCGAAAACAGGTGGCCGGTGCCATCCTCATTCCGTCTGGCTTCGCCGAAATTGGCGAGCATGAACTTCAGGACGAAATCGTAAAGGTCGCACGCGAGGCCAACGTACGGCTCATGGGTCCAAATATTTACGGGTTCTATTACACGCACAAGAACCTTTGTGCGACCTTTTGCACGCCCTACAACGAGAAAGGGTCGGTCGCGCTGTCGTCTCAAAGTGGCGGCGTGGGTATGGCAATCATCGGTTTTAGCCGATCCGCCAAGATGGGTGTTTCCGCCATTGTGGGGCTTGGTAATAAATCGGATATTGACGAGGACGACCTGTTGACTTATTTCGAACAGGACCCCAACACGTCTGTGATCGCGATGCACGTGGAGGATCTGAAGGACGGTCGTGCCTTCGCAAGTGTCGCCAAGCGCGTGTCAAAGACGAAGCCCGTCGTCGTTCTCAAGGCCGGTCGTACCAGCCTTGGCGCAAAAGCTGCCAATTCACACACGGGCGCGCTGGCCGGGGACGATCGCGTGTATGACGCCGTGTTACGACAGAGCGGCGTGGTGCGGGCTAAAAGCCTAAACGACATGCTCGAATTCGCTCGAGGTTTAGCCGTGTTACCGACACCCAAGGGAGAGAACGTCTTAATCCTCACGGGAGCAGGCGGGTCAGGCGTTCTGTTGTCCGACGCGTGCGTCGATAACGATCTTGCCCTCATGGCGATGCCGAGCGATCTCGATGCCGCGTTCCGAGAATACATCCCGCCCTTTGGTGCCGCGGGGAATCCTGTTGATATTACCGGCGGAGAGCCCCCAACAACCTACCGCGCAACCATCGATCTCGCCCTTCGCGACGAGCGAATTCACTCACTCGTGCTGGGTTACTGGCACACAATTATTACGCCGCCAATGGTATTTGCCGAATTGTTGGGCGAGGCCGTGTCCGATGCGCGTGCCGCCGGTAATGATAAACCCGTCGTCTGTTCGCTCGTGGGCGACGTTGAAATTGAGCAGGCTGCTGAGTATTTGATGGACCGCAATATTCTGGCGTACCCCTACACCGCTGAGAAGCCGGTCGCCGTACTCGGCGCAAAATACCGCTGGGCTAGAAATGCTGGGCTGATCTAGTAACCCTCCCGGACGCGCCGAATTCAAGTCCGTCTACTTAATGACGCCCTGTTCGCTCAGGTCATCCAATTCCTTTTGCGTTAACCCTAGATCATCATTTAACACTTCGTTGGAATGCTGCCCAAGCGACGGCGCCGCATCGATTTCGACCGAGCTTTCCGACATGCGCACCGGCCAACCGAGAAGCTTTACCGCGCCGAGTCGAGGATGTTCAACTTCGTGAATAAAGCCTCTCTCGACGAGGTGAGCATTGTTATATAAGTCGCTCGTGTCGAGGACGGCACTCGCAGGAACGCCGCCCTCGGCGAGCTCGCGCATGGCTTGATATTTATCACGGGCGAGGGTCCACGCTTCAATGATTGCCCGCAGCGCGTCCCGGTTCTCGTACCGATCTGCTTGTTGAACAAATCGCGGATCTCGTATGAGTTCCTCTCGATCAATGACGCGACAGAGGGCCTGCCACATCTTTTCGGTCACCGCCATCACGTAGACGTAATCATTCGCGCCACCACCAGCACAACCGTATAGCGACATGGTTGGCAGCTGTCCATTTCCCGACCGATTCGCTGGCCGTGCACCATAATTCCCCGAGGACGTGGCCGTGCGGAGGTAGTACGTCATGGCCTCCTGCATCGATAATTCGATCAGTTGTCCCTTGCCGGTCCGAAGTTTTTGCGCATAGGCGGCCGCGATGGCGAGCGCCATTTGCACGCCGGTACCGGCATCTCCCATGGTCGGGCCCGGGCGCATAGGCGGCCCCTCCATCTCGCCCGTAATCGAAAACGCGCCTGCCGCTGCCTGCGCCACCATGTCGTAACACTTGTAGTCAGACCAAGAGCCGTCCACCCCGAAGCCTTTGATGCGTGCATAGATAATGTCGGCCTTCACAGCCCGCATCTCTTCGTAACCAATGCCGAGTCGTTCAATGACGCCGGGGCCATAGTTTTCTACGAAGACATCGTATTTAGGCACCATCCGCATGAACAACGCGCGACCCTCCGCATTCCGCAGATCAATCGCAACACTTCGTTTATTCGAGTTCCAAACAAAGAAATATTCGCGGTCACCGTCAGGCCCGCGACCGGGATCTCCACCGTCGGGACGCTCGATCTTCACCACATCCGCACCCAACCAGGCCAATGCTTGAGTACACGATGTCCCTGCTTCGTACTGGGTCATGTCCAGTATCCGCAAACCATCCAACGCTGTCATGGACACCCTCTCTCGGACGTTAAAAAGGGGGCATCGTCATGATGCCCCCAGCGGATCAGCTCAAGTAGTCCTGAAGTTTTTCCGCAATCTCTTCGGGCGCGATCGCCGGTTCGAAGCGCTCCACCACATTGCCATCTCCATCAATCAGGAATTTGGTGAAATTCCATGCGATGTCAGGCTTACCTTCGTGATTCGAAATCGACGACGTCAAAAGTTGATAGAGCTCACACGCGCCATCTCCGTTCACTTCGATTTTGGAAAACATCGGGAAGGTCACGTCGAATTTAGATTGGGCAAACTCTAGAATTTCTTCGTCCGTTCCTGGTTCCTGCGCACCAAACTGGTTGCAAGGGAATCCGAGCACGGTGAACCCTTTCGCCGCGTTATCTTCATGCAATGTACGCAGACCTGCGTACTGTGGCGTGAGTCCTCATTGACTCGCTAAGTTTACGGCCAGACAGACCTGACCCTTGAGTTGTTCAAAGCTCACCGGTTCCCCGGTGATGGATTGCATTGTTATGTCGTGGAACCCCATGGTTTCTCCTTTGTTGCGCCCTAAATCATAACGCGATTAGAAGCCTTTGAAATTGGACTCCCTTTTTTCCCGGAACGCCGTCGCGCCCTCGCGAGCGTCCGCCGATAGACCAACCAACGGAATGGCCGTTTCCGACCATTGCATGGCCGAATCGAAATCCATGTGGGCGGTGCGCATCGCGAGTAGTTTACCGACCTTCTGCGCGATCGGTGGCCCCGCTTCAATTTCCAGGGCGAGTTCCATGGTTTTTTCTTCCAGCTCCTCGGGTTCGACCAGGTAGTTGGAAAATCCAGCGTCGTGTGCCTCCTCCGCACTCATGAAGCGTCCCGTCATCATCATCTCCATTGCTTTGCGCCATCCAATAGCTCGCGGCAGTGACCAAAATCCACCTAGATCAGCAAACACGCCGCGTTTGACATAGGCGACTTGGAATCGCGCCGCGGTCGAGACTACCGCCATATCGCAATGACTCGCCAGATCGAATCCGCCACCGACGCAAGGTCCATTCACCATCGCGATCATGGGAACTTCCAATCGGCGTAGCGCAACAAATGTTTCTGTCTCGTGGCGAAAATTCAGACGGTAGCCCTCGGCATCAATCTGACCTTCCTCCATCCCTTCGGGAACAGGATCGGGATCGGGGTTTGCAGAACCGCCAAAATCCATGCCTGCACAAAACCCCCGACCTGCACCCGTGAGAACCACACAACGGATGGTGCGATCGAAACGTGCCTCGAACGCAATTTCGCGCAGCTCCCGCAACAGCGGAAACGTCAGCGCATTGAGTTTCTCTGGCCGGTTCAAGGTTAGCCAAAGAATGCCATCTTGTTTCCCCCGGCGTTCAGCTAGAATTGGATTTTCATCGGACATACCTAGTTCCCTTTCTTTTGTCGGATCGTACTCTGTATCCAGGTACAGCAGAAACCCTGCCCGTGATACGAGTCCATTCAGACCACGCTTCTGGCACACTCCCCTCATGGAATATCAACACATTGAGGTTGAGCCATTAACCCCAACGATAGGAGCCACCATCCACGGGGTTGACCTATCAAGACCCCTCAACGACCGCGCCTTCGACGAGATTCATCATGCTTGGATGGAGCATTTGGTGGTGTTTTTTCGAGATCAAGAATTGACGCCAGAGCAGCACCTGGAGTTTGGGCGTCGGTTCGGCCCTCTGCACATTCATCCGGCCGCACCTTACGTCCATGACAACCCAGAACTGATGCATATTCATACGGACCGCCATTCGCACCGAAACAACGGCGCGGGTTGGCACTCCGACGTGTCGGCCGACGAAGAACCGCCTCTCGGCAGTATCTTGCATTTGCACCAAGTACCCCCGCGAGGCGGAGATACCCTTTTCGCCAGCATGTACGCGGCCTACGACGCATTGTCCGCGCCAATGCAGAACTGGCTCGAGGGCTTAAAGGCAATCCATCGTGCGGACTACTCGGGTCTTTACGGCAACCACACACCTCAGCGCGCATCCCCGCAATCGACCCACCCGGTGATCCGAACCCATCCCGTCACCAGAAAAAAGACGCTCTACGTAAATTCCGGATTTACCCGGCGTATTGACGGACTGAACGCTGCTGAAAGCCAACGGTTGCTCCAGTTTCTTTTCGAGCACATCCAAAATTCCGCCTTCCAGTGTCGATTTCAATGGCAACAAAACTCCATTGCGATGTGGGATAACCGATGTACCCAACACCTAGCGATCTGGGACTATTTCCCAGAAACTCGCAGCGGTATTCGTGTCACGGTTAAAGGTGACCGACCATTTTGTTAACACTATTCCACCACTTGAGCAGCGCTTTCGGTTAAGGCTCATCAAGAAGTGATCGGCCTACACAGCGCGCTGGATCGAATTCGTTGAATCAACTGTAACGCTAAACAATGCGACTAAAAGAACACCAAATAGCCAATCGTGCGGCATGGCAGAAGTTCGCGGCTCGATACGTGGAGCCGGCCGAAGAGGGCTGGACATCCGGCCATCCGCACTGGGGCATCTGGCGCATACCCGAGAGCGAGATTGGCCTATTACCAGACAGCCTGGCAGAGCAACGTTGCATCGAAATTGGATGCGGAGCCGGCTACGTTTCTTCGTGGATGGCCCGCCGAGACGCCAAATCCGTGGTGGGCATCGACCCCACCCCCAACCAACTCGCGACCGCCAGACGATTAGAAGCGCAGCACCAGTTGGGCATCAATTTCGTCGAGGGGTTTGGTGAGACCTTGCCATTTGCTGACGGCTGTTTTGACTTTGCGATATCCGAATACGGTGCGTCGCTTTGGGCTGACCCTTATCAATGGGTCCCGGAAGCAGCTCGAGTGCTCCGTCCGGGTGGGAATCTCGTGTTCATGACAAACCACGCGTTTGCGATTTGCTGTCTCCCTGATGAAGAAGATGAGAATGCTCCCATCTCCCAACAATTACAGCGCCCTTACCTAGGACTTTATCAGAACGAATGGGAGTTCTCGTCGAATGAAGTAGAATTCCATCTCCCGCACGGCGAATGGATTGCGCTGCTACGAGCGAATCACTTCACCGTGGAACGTCTCCTCGAACTCGGCTCTCCCACAGCAGTTTCAGGATCAAGTTACGGTTGGGCTGACGCGTCTTGGGCTGCCCAATGGCCAACCGAAGAGGTCTGGTGCGCGCGTCGTCTATAATCAATCTACGCGAACGACTGATTGAGTTCCGTGAAAATCCGCTTGAAGTTTCCCGCATAAAAGCGTTCTTGAACGTATTCGTCGTATCCCTCCAGGGCCCGTCGAAATCGGCCAATCGGGTCACGACCTCCCTCTGTGTGGGGATAGTCGCTCGAGAAGAGATAAAGTTCAGGTTGAGATCGGTCAATGAGCTCTCCAACGTCTTCGTAGACGTAAGGGGTAAAACCAAACTGTTGGGCCAGTTGTTCAGAAGGCTTGCGCGTCAAACGTCGCAGCGATTGGTCCGTTTTCTTCCATATCTCCACGGTCCAGTCCAAACGCTGCAACATGGAAGGAACCCACCCTGCACCGAGTTCCACGCTCGCCCCTTGGAGCTTAGGAAAACGTTCAAAGACGCCGTCAAGCACCAAGGCACTGATAAAAAGCTCGGCCGCGTGGTGAATCGCTGTCATATCTTTGGCACGAACATTTTCGCCGCCACCTAGCCAGTCCGCGGGTTTGTCACCCCCGTTATTGAGCCAAGCGGGATCCAACTGATACGAAACCCCGCCAATGTGAATCACAAAAGGAATGCCGGCGTCGGACAGGCGTTCCCAGAAAGCGTTTATCTCAGGATGACCGGGCGAGCGGCCACCGCATGGCCGGTGAGGGACCCATACCGCCCCCACACGTCCCTCGACGATACACTTATCAAGTTCTTCGACGGCGGCATCGGTATGGTCGAGGGGGACAATGACCACCGG